>NZ_JBHIMM010000049.1:0-581 GCF_042194115.1 Bartonella sp. MR90HLJMH | reverse complement strand
ATTAGTAACAGTATTAATAATATTAAAGAGGGAAGTGCTTTTGCAGTTCTTTACGATAAAAGTGCAGATGGCACTGTCAATTATAACAGTGTGTCTTTGGGCGGCAATAAGAGTCAAGAACCAGTAGCTCTCCTTAATGTTAAAGATGGCAAAATTGCTGAAGATTCAACCGATGCAGTAAATGGGGACCAAATTAATCAAATCTCTCAAGATATAGCAAACTATTTTGGTGGTGATGCCGAATTTGTCGATGGTGATTTTTGGGGACCGGAGTATAAATTATCTACAGTTTCTGCGAATGGTAAGGTGGTTCAGAAAACCTTTAAAAATGTTGGTGACGCTTTGAGTGGTCTTGATGCAAATGTAAAGAATGTGAATGATCATTTAACGAATGTGACAAATGATTTTACACAAAAAATCAATAATATTACACAAGAAGTTAAAGGCGACGCCTTGTTGTGGAGCAATGATGATCAGGCATTTGTAGCACAGCATGGAGAGGAAAGAACCAATAGAAAAATTAAGTTTCTTGCTAATGGAGATATTTCTGCTAACTCAACCGATGCTGTAAATGGTTCGCA
>NZ_JBHIMM010000048.1:0-612 GCF_042194115.1 Bartonella sp. MR90HLJMH | reverse complement strand
CTTCTCATTATAACCAGCACCGCCACCAAAATAGCCAGCAAACTGTTTTCGAAGATCATAAATCTGACCACCCGTAACCGCATCGCTCGAGCCTGATACTATAGAACCATCAGCCAGCGATGTGATCTTGCTGTTTTCTTGTGTCACTACAACTGTGCCGTCGGCTTGTTCTTCCTTCTTTTCATGCTGCGCTACAAAGGCGCCTGTAGTCTTATCCCACAACAAAGCATCGCCTTGAACTTCTTGCGTAATATTCGTTAGTTTTTCAGTAAAATTTTTGACCTCGTTCGTTAGATGTGTATTCACATTCTTGACACTCGTATCAAGATCAGAAAAGGCTGAACCAACATCGTTATGTGATTTAGTTGTTACCGTACCATCGTCAGAAACATTTGAGATGTTATAAGTTGGAGCTGTAAAAGCACCATCTACAAATGTTGAACCACCACCAAAATATGTCGCAACCTTATCACCAAATGAATGAAGCTGGTCACCATTTATGGCATCATGTGAATCCTTAGCAATCTTACCAGCAGCAACATTATGCAATGCAACCTGACCCTTGCTCGGATCTCCAAAAGTCACACTGTTTTGTTTCGCTTTAGGTGCTGT
>NZ_JBHIMM010000047.1:0-617 GCF_042194115.1 Bartonella sp. MR90HLJMH | reverse complement strand
ATCAATTATCGCAAACTATACACTTTACTTTAGTGTCAAAATTATAATAATGACAATAAATATTAAGATGCATATAACAGTAAAAAGAGTCGTATTAAAATGAAGTCGATCATTCTTGTAATTTTGATTGCAAAAATTTTATCGGCTTATGCATTAGCACCAAAGCTAAAACAGCCCAATGATAGGAACCGTGTACCTATTAATAAAACAATCCCTGCCAAAATCAAGCGAGGAGACAGATGAAAAAGAGATTTATTATAACAGGAATGATTACCCTTTTGGGAATGCTGAATCTAGCTTCAGCAAATGCAGATGTGAGCATAAGTTTCGAACCCTCATCACCTCAAGACCCAACTGTAAACTCACAACTTGCTCTATCGACACCACCTGCTCTACCGACACCACCTGCTCCACCGACACCACCTGCTCTACCAGCAGAATATCTGGAGATTATTAATCTATTAAAAAAAGGAGAAATTATTGAGCTCTTAAAAAAACAGCTTGAGTTGAAAAAAGAACAACTTTCGCAAACAGAAAAAACCTATCAAGCTATAACAAAGGGTCAGAAAACTGCACCTCAGAAAATAGACTTTTCTAGTTTTTTTCTCAAAGAACCA
>NZ_JBHIMM010000046.1:0-617 GCF_042194115.1 Bartonella sp. MR90HLJMH | reverse complement strand
CAGCGGCTACATTTTTATCGAATGTTACACCTGTTTTTTCAGCAAATTCTGATTTTAGAAACACATTTCTTGAGGGTGTTAACAGTGCTGGTGTCTCTTATCCAGAAAACATCATCTCTGTTGCTGGTTTGAATGCTTCTTCTGTCTCAAAAGACAATTATTTAACAGCGCTGAATGTTGCTTTGACACCCAAGGTAAATGCTGCTGATGACTATGCAAATTTTTTAACCAAAACTCTTCTAGGTCCGAGTGATGAGGGCTCTATAATCAATGTTTTGACAGCAAACAGTAAGAACCTATCGAAAAAAACGTTAAATGCAGGGGTGCAAGATAAAAAGCCTCTCATTAGTCCACAGTCCTTTGTGGTTGATAGCTCTGCAGACCAACGGCTTGCACAGGATGATGAGAATACAGATATTATTAATGTATCAGATTTCTCGCGAAATGATCCCATCACGAGATTGACACGTAGTGCTGGGATGCAACGTGCGGAAGAAACGAATGTCACGCTTGGTAAAGGGATAAAAATAACATCATATGCCGAGAATGTTGCTATTGGTACTAATGTATCAGTACTAGCTAGAGAATCCGTTGCTATTGGTTATCATGCGGAGGTG
>NZ_JBHIMM010000045.1:0-638 GCF_042194115.1 Bartonella sp. MR90HLJMH | reverse complement strand
AGGACATTATTAAAAAGAGAAGCGTTTAAGGAATTGAGTAGACATTACCTTATTGCTGTACTCATGCAATTGGTGCAAGTTGCACCTATTCCTCATCACGACCGATCAAAGGGTCAAGTTGTCCCTTTGATTTTTTGTCACTCAGAGTTTTCCTTTTCTCTTGTTTTTTTTCCCTTGTCTGGCGCTTCGAGTGTAATTTCTGTGGTGTATCCGCTTTGTTTTTCATAGCAGTGGGTGACAGTGGAAGCTTTCCATGGACCATTGATTTCGCCACGAAACCCTTGCAACACTAGAGGTTGATCCGCCATCATTTCTGGTCGCCCCGCAAGAGTCAAGGAGCCACTGCCTACAGCACGACACAGCCTGTCCGACTCGGAAGCAGCAGCAGCCAAAGCCTCTTCCTTGCTGGTGTAACAAGTCCGTAAACGCCGCACGGGACCGCTAAACCCTGTCTGATGCTTGACTTGGCATTGCTGCCCTTTTAAGCGATCAAAATAAGCAGCTTCAATGGTGCCATATTGCGTGCGTGGCTCTAATGTGAATTCCCAACTTGAACAGTCATGCTTATGGATGTCGAGTGCTGGTAAATTGTCACCGCTTAAAAATAAAAACTTATTGTCCTTGATTAAAAAGCGTGC
>NZ_JBHIMM010000044.1:0-657 GCF_042194115.1 Bartonella sp. MR90HLJMH | reverse complement strand
ATGATTTTGCGTCCAGTTCATAAAGAACAGCCTTCTCCACAATTGAGAGAAACGCTTTCAGTTTCTCATTTTTTAACCACTCCCTCTACAGATGCGGTATTGTCTATGTCTGTGGCTCCAGCGATGGTTTTTCACAATGAAATGCAAACCGTGCGTGCGGGAAGAGGAATTCTAGATAAAAGTAAAAAGAATGCAGCTTTATGGACCTATGCGATCAAGTCTAAAGAGAGTATTGCTACAGAGCATATAGATTTTAAGTTGGATCAGACAGGTATTGTTTTAGGGATCAATAGTTTAAGGGAGTGGGAAAATGGAGAATTTTATATAGGTGGTTTTGGCAGTTATGACCGCGCACGCATTGCGCATGCACGGGGTGGTATGAGCGCTATCAATACTTATGGCATTGGCGCTTATGTCACTTATTTGGATCATAGTGGATGGTATTTGGATGGTATTTTAAAATATAATCATTATCAGAATACTCTAAAGGCAGTTTCAACGAATGGTTTAGGGATTGAAGGAAGTTATAGGCAATGGGCGGTGGGCACCTCCTTTGAAGCAGGTTATCGACTTAAGACGTCAAAGAGCAGTTGGTTGCAGCCTTATGGACAATTTACATGGTTGCAAGTTGAGGGTAAAGAAATCAAGTTATCGAAT
>NZ_JBHIMM010000043.1:0-678 GCF_042194115.1 Bartonella sp. MR90HLJMH | reverse complement strand
CCGGATATTATGCTTGATCTACTTCGTTATTCTCCATTGCCGGCGTCATTGCTTAATCGTGTCAGTGAGAAGTTCCAACAGCAACAAATGGCACAACAACAGCAGATGGACCCCGAGCAGGAAATGAAGTTGCAGGAAAAGCAACAAGACTTAGAGACGAAAGCACAGATGCATCAGATGGATTTGCAACAAAAGCAGATTGATCTGTTTATGCGTCAAAAGAAAGCGGAATTAGAAGCAGAAATGATGCAACAGCGCCATGACATTGAACGGCAGAAGCTTCTCAATACTCAGGCACACAATCAGATCATGCGAGAGCGAATAGCATTACACAGAGGTATGCATAGTTGAGAAAGGTGAAAGAATGAATGCAGAAATGAATGAAGCTATGAATGAAGATTACAGAGTTGGAGCACCGGTCTTTGATGATGAGAGCTCTTTTGATGCTGGCACTTATGATGGTGAAACGATTGATAATGATGACATTACGTCTCCAGAGCCGGTTTTAGAGACCGTTGAAAAGCCTTCAGAGATTGTTCCTAGTATAGAACAGCAGCGTATGGAGCAACAAGCCAAACAAGCTCGTGAAGCGCTTGTCAAGCTTTATGAACCCCAATCCCAGACGCCAATGGTTGAAGGTGAAAATGCACCCCCAGACCCTACACAAGACATTATTGG
>NZ_JBHIMM010000042.1:0-803 GCF_042194115.1 Bartonella sp. MR90HLJMH | reverse complement strand
ACCAGCAGAATATCTGGAGATTATAGAGCTCTTAAAAAAACAGCTTGAGTTAAAAAAAGAACAACTTTCGCAAACAGAAAAAGCCTATCAAGCTATAACAAAGGGTCAGAAAACTGCACCTCAGAAAATAGACTTTTCTAGTTTTTTTCTCAAAGAACCAGAATCGCTCTATAAGAGAGATAAGCTTTCAAGGGAATCATATCAAAAGGTATTAGAGGAAGAAAACAAAATTTATGGGTCTTTTGAGCAAATGGGCAAAGCTATTTCAAGGCGTTTACAATTTGCATCGATACTAGATAAAGCTGTAAGTTTAGAAACTTTTGAAAACGTAGAAAATCGTTTTAAATACCTCCAACATCTATTAGATGAAATTCAAAAAAAAGAAAACCTGAAAGATACTGCAGATCTTCAAGCACATATTGATGGTTCGTTAGCCATGATCCAAAATGAATTTATAAAGATGGAAATGGTAGCGCATTTACGTAACGCTGAGCAATCACTTATCAAAAAGAAAAAACGCGAACTTAGTATGAAATTTTTTAACCATGAAGCAAAAGGGATGCCTACCATACGATAAAAACAAAAGCCAATGTAGAAAGTTCAGTACTATCTGAACAATTCAGAGGGGCAGAAAGGTTTTCTCAAAGCCAAGGTATCGTGATGAAAATACTTAGGTAATGTATAAATGCAAATAACGCGTTTAGCATGTATCTATGTTTCAAGGTGATAAAAAGTTGAAAATTCGTTAAAGAGGAATTCCATGAACTTTACAGTGTTCACGCAACTTTTCAATAAAATTGATC
>NZ_JBHIMM010000041.1:0-811 GCF_042194115.1 Bartonella sp. MR90HLJMH | reverse complement strand
GTGCTTATTCACGGTATGTTTATTGGGACTTATTTTGTGTCATAGGAACGACGTGGGGAGAAGGGGATGGCGTTGAGACGTTTAATGTTCCCGATTTTCGGGGGCTATTTTTACGGGGACTTGATAATGAACGCAATTTAGACCCTTGGCGTTCTTTTGCAAGTATACAACCCTGTTCTTTAAAAGCGCATGAACATTTTATAGGTCCAGCGTCATCAGAAGGTCTTTCTTCCCGTAAAAAACGTGATGTTTCTTCTTCTGAAGTTTCTTTGCAAAGGCGAAAGAGAGCTATAGACGAAGAGTGTGTAGGTTTGAGTGGGGATACCTTAAAGAGATGTCATGAAGAATTTGACCGAATAGTGGGCATTTCAGAGGTTCCATTTTGGTTTACAGAAAAAGATAAACCGCCTCGTTTACCTTGGTTTATCAGGAGCCCGTTTGCTAATTTTTTATATTATTCAACGCCTATAACAGAAGGTCTGAATGACAGAGAGCATCATGAACATCACCTTATGGCAGAGAGGGTTGGTGGTGTTGAAACGCGCCCCGTTAATGTGAGTGTAATTTATGGGATCAAGACATGAGGAGTTGAAATGTCATTAAAACCGTTTGCGATATCAGAGATTAGCGACCCGTCTCAAGTACGGGTCGTTTTGTATTCGGGGGGAGGTTTTGTACATGCGCCGCTTAATGGCGTTTTTGATTTACTGAAAGCCGCTTTGAAAGCCGATCTTGATGGATCGTTAAAAGATTTAGAGAAGCGCTTAGAGGCTTTAAGAGAAGAGTTTGAAGATTTGAAAGAGTGTTCATT
>NZ_JBHIMM010000040.1:0-879 GCF_042194115.1 Bartonella sp. MR90HLJMH | reverse complement strand
GCGCATATCTATTCACTTTTGGAACATAATTGGCAAAAAGACATTGTATCTCCAGCATATTCAAGGAGATAAAACATGGAAACTCGCATTCCTGAAGACACACCATTCGATACGAATTTTCTAGGAGAAACATCTCTAGAAGAAAAGTATCCATTCTTTCACACACCCATTTCGTGGTCCGCAATCTTTGCGGGATTGGTGACAGCCCTTGCCACCTCAATCTGCCTCTCTTTTCTGGTAGCCGCTTTAGGCTTAAGCCAAATGGATTTCACCTCTTCAACCCCATTTGAAGGCTCTTTCCTCTCCTTTGGCGTGGGTTCTGTTATCGTTACACTGATTAGCCTAGCCTTGGGAGGCTTTGTTGCTGGACGTTTTGCTGAATCGTCAGGGACGCTTCATGGCTTTCTCACTTGGGCTCTCATAACATTGCTAATGACCCTCCAAGCCATCCACGTGGTTTCTAGTACAGCAAAGATAGGAGCTAAAACTGCTCTAGAAAACAGCTCCATGGTCCAACAAACCGTAGACAGCCTCAAAACCAATATTTCCCCCATACTTGCAAAATTAAACAGCGAAAGTCTTGAAAAGTTTTTTGCAAAAAACAGTGACAATGGTATCAATTTTGACCAACTTGGTAGTGAATTGCGCACCCTTCTCAATAAAAGTGACATTCCTGCTCTCAACCCTGATCGCTTGAAACAAACCTATCAAGCTGCACTCAACGATATTGGTTCTGCGATCACAGCTTTCAAAAATGATCCTTCTCACTATCGCACCACTTTAAAAAATCTTGGTGAGCGCCTGTCTGATCGTGTAGAAGATCTCACGACAAAATTTGATCGAAGTGATATCATCGAAGCCCTCATAAAAGATGGCATG
>NZ_JBHIMM010000004.1:0-172116 GCF_042194115.1 Bartonella sp. MR90HLJMH | reverse complement strand
CTTGATCTAAAGCATAGAGTTCAATTATCTTTTCCTCCAGTCCTACAGGAACAGATTTTTTTCTGATCTATACAAAAGATAAAAATGCTACAGATATGTCTAATTTCTTAGCCATATCTAAGAGGCGTTCTGAGTGATCAAGAGAAAGTTTCCGTAAAATTTTACCAAAGGATGTAAGCATCAAAAACGTCCTGTTAGAGAAAAAATATTTCTTCTGATTCTAACAAATCTTTTTATGATTTCCTCAGTTATTACGAATCAAGAGTTCTTTTCGAAGAGTTTTTTTTAGCAAAACCAGATGTCCAAAGGGTCTCTAATTCTAAAAAGTCAAAATCCCTAAAGATCTCTCGAACCTCATCACTATCATTCAGACTCAAGACAAATTTTCCTTGGATGCTTTTGAGAACTTTTGCCATCCTCACAAAATCATCTTCAACAAAATTCCCAGAGCTGTAACACTTCTTCTTTACAAGATAAGGCGGGTCTAAATAAAATAAACTGTCGGGTGCATCAAAAAGTTCGACAACTCGCTCCCACGATAAATTTAAGATTGTTGTATCAAGAAGCTTCTGTCTAACACGCCGCATCCTTGATAACAGCTTATCGGGATTAAATAATGTAAGCTTTTTTCTTCCAAAACTAAAAGAGACATAATCTTTTTTCCCATACATCACACAACGTTGGAGAAACAAACCATTCTAGTCGTTTGGCTAAATCATCAAAGTCATTTTGAACACATTGAAACAGATTCGTGATCTCTCCATTCAGATCATTAATAACGGAATATTTTGCTGGTCTTTTGTTTAGAAAAATAAAACCTGAACCTAAAAATAGTTCAACATAGGTTTCATGGCCAATATTATTTAAAATCGGTATAATTTTCTTACGCAGATAGTGTTTACCCCCCATCCACGCAAACAATATTTGTGTAAATTCTTGTTTCATCATATTTTTTAAGGAGAGATTTGGATATCTAACTTTTTTGTTATCCACTTTTTGAGGTGTGAGAAGCTATTCTCTACGGCGTCCACAAAACGGGAAAAATCTATTACAAACATAAAGAGGATGAAGGCAATCAATTTCATGATACGTGACATCATCTTTAAGCCTTGATAGGTCTCTATCATCTCGTGAAGGAGCTGTTGTTCTGTTTCTGTAAGACCTTTATCTTTGGTGCTTCGTTTCTTGACCATCTTTCCAACCACATAAATGGGCTCCCTGCTTGTTATGCTTCAAAATATCTCTTGCAAGGTTGGAACTGATGACCGCAACATCCTTGTTATCCAAATAAATGGGCAACCAGCCACCACAAGAAACAGACCTATTTGCCGCGCACCCAACGAGAAAGTTCAGAGCGCACACCAGCATCACTTTTTTGATTAACTTCATTTTCTACCTCAAGCCGCGTTGTTGCTGTCTTTAAAGCATTCTCTGTTTGCTTTTGCCGTTCGCTTTGCTTGCCAAGGTGAAACGCCTTGGCTAAAGCCGCTGTAAAGCAAAACTTCTCGAAACAGATATCATTGGTTCTGGAACACCGATACCTCTTAATTTTTTCAAGCAAAAAAAAACAAAACGCGGTGTAACTTACACAATGTTTGGAAAAAAGAAATCTTGCCTCATGGTTTTATTAAGGGTGGAAATTTTCCAAAGCGTGTTGATTTAAAAAAGATGAAGAGTAATGTTTTTCAAAGAGTAGACGGAGGTAAATTCCCCATTGCAAAACAAGAAGGACCATCAATTGCTGGAGTGATGTCCAAGCCAGAAATTGTAAATTCTATCGCACAATATACCAGTGAAAGATTAACTAAAAACATACAGAGACAACTTGAACGTCAAGAATACGCTGCTAATAAGAAAGCTAAATAATGTTCTCAAGCTTTATCTACCTATCCCGTATCCTTATGAGTTTATGCATTACACACTTTGATTGCAATTTTAAAAACAGATTATCACTTATGCTTTGTTTTTTTTATAAAAAAGTCAATAAAATAAATATAAAAGATACTTCCCAGCGAGTTAGCTTCGTTACGGGGCAGGCTGCGCAAACTATCGCTAGCGACAGAATTTTCAAATTAACTGTACATTGTACACTTAACTCATTGATAAATAATGATTTCAATATGTACACTGTACAGTATATAATTATTTTGAGATGGAATTTATTTTTATTCTCGACATTATTGCGTCAATGTATATTTTCGAATTAAGTGCCTAAGAAACACCTTAAATCGATAGCGGATAGATTACCGACACAATCTCTTCTCCGCACATTAGAGACTTTGACTCATTATATGCTACATGCATATAATGGATTTGTCGGGTGTAGTTACGCTATACAATACTCTTTATGGGGAAAGCGTAACGACGGACTATCGACCGTGTTTCTTAGCGCTCGGCATTCTTCTGGAATGTCAATAAGAAACCTCTAATCGATAGGAGTTCACTATGAACACTCTTATAGAAATTAAATAACGGGTTATTGATAGAGAGGCTGTTCAAACCGTCAATGCTCGTGATTTGCATGCGTTTTTGGAAATTACATCAAAATTTGCAGACTGGATTAAAAATCGTATTAAAGAATGCAAATTTCGAGAAAATATAGACTTATAGCTTTTTCTAAAAATTTAGAAAAAGGTGGGCGTCCAAGCATGGAATATCACCTCACCTTAGACATGGCAAAACACCTTTCAATGATCGAGCGTAATGATAAAGGTCATCAAGTAAAAGAGTATTTTATCGAATGTGAAAAGCTTGCAAAACAAGTAGCGACACCGCAAATCGATTACTCCAAGCCCGAAGCATTACTTGGCGTCTTGAATCACCTACAAAATCAAATCGAACAGAAAGTAGCATCATCGCAGAATAGCACCCAAAGCAGACGCGCTTGAGGATTTAAAGCCTTCTGATGGTTTGTTCGGTCTTATTGAAGCGGAAAAAATTTTTGAAGTACGGCCAAAGGACTTAACAGATTACTTACATAAACATGATTGGGTGTATCGCCGTATTCCAAGTGGTCCATTATTACCCTATCAGGATAAAATCAAGAAAGGATTTATGGATTATCCTGCTATCACTATTCAAGGACCTGATGCTACAGAAAAGATACTGCCTTCAACAAAAATTACACCAAAAGGATTGGCATGTTTGAGAGAACAAATATCTTTGGGGGTATGCAATGAAGGTAGATACCAACTTTTTATGTAATGTGTGAATGGCTTTGTTTCAGTTTGTCAATTGTGAATATGTAGATAAAAAAAATTGTAGTACTCTGGTTAACATTATGGGTGTGATAGAAAAAGCTTTGATTTTAAAACTTCAAGATGAGGTACCGAATATTACAAAGATTCTAGCAGTTCTTAAAGGCTTTGGAACTTCAGAACTCCCGCATAGCATGAATTCGTTATTGCAAGCTTATGCTCCTACTTTGGAGAGCCCTGTTGTGGAAGCTGCTTAGCTAAAAACATAACTCCCCTCTCCATTCTCAAAAATGGGGAGGTAGTTTAAAGATCAAGTTTTGAATGAGAGCCTAGACATACTAAAACCTATCGATCTTGACCAATCAAGCGATAAATCAACACTAAGTCAGGTCGAATATGGCAATCTCGATAATTGCTCCAATTCCCAGTCAATGCATAGTCATGATATCGAGGTTCTAAAGGCTGGTCAATTGCTAATACTGCAATGATTTGGCGCAAATCAATATCTAAAAGATGCCGATACCGTCCTTTCATTTCACGCTTGAAATCACGTTTGGAGATAGTGGTGCGTTCAATCGTCCACATAGATCATCAAATAATTCGTCTACGGAATGAAACTTTTTTAAGTTGCCTTCATCTAATTCCGTAAAAGCCGCTATGGTTTCCGCATTGGGTTGAAACAAGAAGGACGGAATAGCTTTATCTTGTGCAATACGCGTCATCAACACTCTCACAACATCACTTACTGATAAATCTGAAGCTTGAATAACTTGATTAGCGATATTTTGAATTTCTTCTGGTACACGCGCCTGAACCATACGACTAGCAGCCATAATGATCTCTCCTCTTGTAACTGTATTTCAGTGCAATACAATTGGAGTTTAATTTCAACCGCAAAATGTTTGGCTTATCTGATACGCCGAAAACCCCATTCCTCAAGCATCAGAAAAATACATCCCCCTTAATCCAGCAGTATCCGATGGCAGTCAAACACCGGCAGGGATTTCTTTTGCCACTGTTGACGCAACAGGCGCAGATCAACGCGCCGTGATTACAGCACGCTTATGCACTGTAAAAGCTTCTGAATTGCTATGGCCAGATGACATCACAGATGAGCAAAAGAACGCGGCCATTCAGTCTTTAGAAGACCATAACAACATTCTATTGCGATAGGAGAATGCAAACATGGATATGAATTTTTTTAAACATGATGCTTTCTCAAGCATCACAATGATGAGAGCCATTGAAAACTATGAGTTTCAACCTGGTCTTGTGAGCTCTCTTAATCTTTTTGAGGAAGTTGAAACCAGTACCACAGTGGTTGGGATTGAACGGCGTGATAATACATTTTCCCTTATTCAAACCAGTGAACGTGGCGCACCTTTGGCAGAAGGTGATAGAGAGGGTCGTAATCTTCGGTTTTTCAAAACAACACGGATTGCCAAAAGTGATACGGTGAAATCAGAAGAAATCCAAAACCGTCGTGAATTTGGCGCAGAAGATCAGTTAGAGACAGCAATGAAATATATTGCCAGAAAACAAAAGAAACTGATTTCTGAAATTGAATTGACATGGGAAAATATGCAGCTTGGCGCTGTTCAAGGTGTTGTCCTTGATGCTGATGGCTCCGTGATTGTCGATTGGTACAAAGAATGGGAAATCACACCACCAAAGCCCATTGACTTTAAACTAAATACAGAAACAACCAATGTTGCTGACCATGTTGACCAAGTCATTATGAGGATGATTGAGGCTTCAAAAGGAGCATTTTCTGATCGTTCACGCATTATTGGACTTTGTGGAAATGAATTCTTTTCCAAGTTGAAAAACCATAAAACAATTCGTGAAACTTATCTCAACACAGCCTTAGCACAAACACTTAATAGCGCCGGAGGTGTTGCAACACCAAGCGCTCTTGGCTCGGGCAGCTTTGGCAGTTTTGACTTTGCTGGTGTCACTTTCATTAATTACCGAAGTATTCACAACTATAATGTAAGTGCACAGGCTGGAACAAAGCGCGCCATAGGAATTAAGCCTGATGAATGTCAATTCTTCCCTGTTGATGCGCCTGGTGTCTTCCAAAAAACCTTTGCACTAGGTGAAAGCTTGGATTTTGCCAACACGGTTGGAAAGCCTCTCTACACCATGCTGATCGTTGATCACGACCGTAATGCATGGGTAAAACCGGAGGTTCTATAGCTATCCGCTTTACATTTGTACACGCCCAGAAATGCTGTTTAAAGCCGTGATTGGAGCGAAATAACATGCGATGGCACGGGCTGCTAAACCAAATGGTTAAAGATGTGCGCAACACTTTTGGGAAGCCCATCATCTACACGCGAAAGGACAATCAGCAATCTTTTCGTATCACAGCGATTTACACCATTAAGCATTCAGAATCGGACGCTGGTGGCAGAATCCCTACCACAATTGCAAGAAAGGAACTTGATCTTTGTATCAATGATATTGGGGGCGGGTGCCACCAAACCCTCAAGATAGTGTTATTGTGATGGTTCCTAAAAACAGCAAAGCTCCCTCTTCCCAAGAGCACTTCGTGATCACAGATGTCCAAGCCTCAGAATCTGGTATGTATAAGCTTATCTTGCGGGAGATAAAAAATGGACGCAACTTTATCTTGTGTGTTTAAAAATCAATAAGGCTGCCCAAGAGCCCGGATTACTGCTGCAAACCTTGGATTTGGAATGGCACTAAATCGGTAATTCCATGGTGCGCCAGTACGGTGACTGATGTGACATCTTTGGTATGTTATAGTGACTGATGCAATTCCTGCCCAAGTAGTCCTTTCATTATCTTCAGGGCTTTCAAATACAATAGCTTGGTTTGTTACTAAAAGACGTCCTAAAGCTGGAGTCTTTTCGCCAATATTGAAGGTAACGCGTTCTTGAACTCCCAACAGTTTTTCATTTTTTGCTAAACGATAATCATATTCACTTGCATCAAGTTCTTGAAACATTTCACATGCTTCCTCAAAATTAGAGGGAGGAATATCTGATTGCCACAGAGAAACTTCTTGCTCAAAGTTTTTTTCCTTTTTCGCCTCACGATAGGCAATAATAACAAAAATTAAAACAATAAGAATGGGTACTAATAACCATGGTGTAATAGTTACTGTTACCACAATGCCTCCACTCAACAGAACACAAAGGAGAAAGATCTGTACCCTCTTTTCTAACCGTTTTTTTTCAAGTTCCAGCGACATTTTATTAACAACTGATAAATCAGAAGAAGGGTGGATATGGGGGGGAGGCATTAAAACCTGCTCTGAAACTTTTTCTTTAAAACGCTTTTTGCGTCTATCTTGCCAATGAACAAAAATAGACAAAGCAATAAATGCAAAGAAAATTAACCTGAACCATCCCCAAAAACCTAGACCATTATTTTCGTCTGACTTTTTGTCTTGAACATGGATACTTTGCTTATCAGTATTCTCAGGTAGTACCTGTTTCACGCTTTCATTTTGAGTAGCAACATATATTAATGAAGTCGAGGAGGAGGAAAAAATTTCATTATTGTATGTAACTTGATCTGGTTCGATTTTGTGAAAAAAAAACGCACCTAATATTGCAGAGCCGAGAAATAATAAAACTCCAATACCAAGAGTTTTCAGTCCGTTTTTCCGCCATTTTTTTATACACACTAAAACAAGTCCGACAACCATCACTGGGAATGATAACAAGTATACGATCACCGCAATTGTATCAAGCGTATCGAGCATTATTTCCCCCTCCACTATAAATAAAAAACTAAGCCAAAAAATTTAAAGTGAGTCGACAAATAAAGTAAAGATGTGCTTATAATTTTTAGAAAAAAGTGATATTGCTGCGTGACATTATTACAGCGATATGAATAATCGAATCAGGTGCCTAAGAAACACTTTAAAGCAACTAGCGAACGGATTGATGGAACAATATCTTCTCCGCCAATTAAAGTTTTGACTCGTTGTATGTTACACACATATAATAACTTTGTCGGGTATAGTTACACTATACAAGACCCTTTACGGGGAAAATATAACGACGGGCTAGTTGCCCATGTTTCTTAGCACCCAGAGCTCTTTTAAAGTGTCATTAAGAAACATCTAACAACTAGGAGTCCTTTATGAATACCCTTATAGAAATTAAAGAACAAATTATTGAGCAGGATACAGTTCAAACGATAAATGCTCGTGAGTTGCATGCATTTTTGGAGATAAAATCCGATCTCATTGATAGCTTGTGAGACGGCATCAAAAGCAAGTGGTAAACCTTGTCCGAATGGTTTAGCGGCATGATAAGCAAATTAACCAACTGGATGCCTAATTGGATGAAAGAAAAGTTAGGGTTTAATGTTTCAATTAACAAAACTTCAACCCAAACCATTAAAACCTTTACCGATGAAACCAATGCACGCGCAAAAAGAATGCTGGATACAGTAGTGGTTACAAATACCCCACCTGAAAAACGCAAGAGTGGTTTTAATACAAGTGTCATTGAAACAGGACAAATGCAGGCAACAAATAAAGTGGGTGCCTTTAAAGCTCCAAAGCCAATTACGGTTCATAAACCCGTTGAAGTAGACGCCCGTGTAACCATTACAAATCTAAATATTTCAGTACCAAATGGTCTCAAGGACGAAATCAGAGACGCTGTCAATCAAGCACTTGAACGCTATGCAAAACAGCAACGTTTAGCCATAGCCTCTAGCCTTTCGGATTAAATACCATGATGTTAGCTTTGGGTGGTTTTATTTTTTCGATTGAAACAGCAGCTTACCAAACACTTGATATGTCTTATGGAGTTCCATGGGTAGAGCAAGGGCGATTGGGGAGAAAGGCTGCTCTTCAATTGCCTGCTGTTGCAAATGCGGAATTTTCTTTAGCAGGCGTAATTTATCCAGATTTCAAAGGTGGTCACAGACAGCTCGAATATTTGCGACAAATAGCGCATATGGGACCTCACATTCTTGTGACCGGTCAAGGTAAAATCTTAGGTAAGTTTGTCATTCTTTCTGTAGAGGAAAAACAAAGCATTTTTCATCATAATGGCACCCCCAAAAAACAAGAATTTACGATAAAGTTGAGAGAATATGGTGAAGACCTATGAGTGACCTTTATATGACCAAAGATGGCGATATGGTAGATGCCATTTGCTGGAAATACTATGCCAAAGGTCAACAAGCGCTTGCTGTTGAACACGTCTATGCAGCGAATTTGGGGCTTGCAGACTATGGACCCATTTTAAAAGCAGGTATCACGATACTCTTACCAACCCTCCCCTATCCGAAAGCCACACCAGTGATCAGAATTTGGGGTAGCAAATCATGAAACCTTTTTGCACGGTTCTGGCAAATGGAGAAGACATCACCAAAACGCTCATGGATTATGTTTTATCAATTGAAATTACCGATGAAGCAGAAAACAAAAGTGATCGTATCACTATAGAGCTTGATGACCGTGCACGTGACAGTGATAACGGCTTTCTTGATATTCCTCTTATCGGGACAGTTATTTCCATAACACTTGGCTATGAAGGCGGGAAAAACCGCGATATGGGAGCCTATCTGATAGACGAAATCTCTGTAAGCAGCCCACCACAAAGCTTAAGTGTTACAGGGCGCGCCGCATCAATGAACACGTCTTACAGAACCCCAAAAAGCCAATCCTATCACCAGCAAACCCTTGGCAGTATTGTTCAAGAGATAGCAGAGCGTAATGGCTATACACCAAAGGTTGATCCTTCTCTTGCAAAAATCGTTGTGCGTCACATTGACCAAACAGCTGAAAGCGATATGGCTTTTGCTACACGCCTTGCAGAAGAATATGATGCGGTAGCAAAGCCCGTTGATGGCAAACTTGTGCTTGCCAAACGGGGTGAAGGCAAAGCCATTACCGGTGAAACACTCCCTATTGTTGTTATTCATGAGAAACATTGCACCTCTTGGGATTTTAAATACAGTGCGCGGGATGAAGCAGGTGCAGCCAATGGCTTAGAAACGGATGTGGGAGACGACCAAAAAGCCGCTGCTGATGCACGAGAACCAGAAGAGATTGATGATGATGAAAACTTTATCCATATGGATGACAGTGACAGAACAGCACCATCATCATCTGAATCGGAAAAAGCAGAAACAACACCTGAGAAAGAAGAGGAAGACAAAGAGAAAAAAGGCGGTGTTCTTGCAACCTATCATGATATCCGCAGTGGTGAAAAAAAAGAAGTCAAAGTTGGTAACCCACCGTTCCATGAACTCAAATACACCTACCATAACCAATCAGAGGCTGTTGCGGCCATTGCTGCTTATCGCAATAAATCATCACGCGGTAAGTCTTCTTTCTCATGTGATATCGGTGGTGATCCCTTTGTGCAAGCAGAAGCAAAGCTTGTTCAAGATCCCCCTTTCCGCCCCTATATTCCAGCAGAATAGCGCATCAAGAGCGTTAAGCACAAACTTGATAAAACGGGTGGTTACACCACAAAAATAGAGTGCGAACTTTTTGATAAAGCGCAAGAAGATGCGGCTGGAAACGTTGCAAACACAACACCAGACAAGGATGATACCCTTGATCCAAACGCCCCACCAAACGCATGTGACGAAGGCGAAGGCGTCATCCATATGGATGAGGAAGATACATGATAGGTTATAAACTAGATGTAGAGCCCCTCATTAAAAATGATTGCTTAAATACCTCCCTTCCCCATCTTTAAAGGTGGGGAGTGGAACTAAAGTTACACGTGTGGAACTGGTCGTTCAAGAGGCTGTACAGCCAAACGAAACCCCATGGTACGCAGTAAAGCATTCAAGCTGCGGAACTCTGGATTACCTTTTTCTGAAAGTGTACGGTAAAGTTGTGTTGGGTTCAAGTTGGCTGCTTTAGCTACAGCTTGAACACCACCATAAGCTTTGGCCATTTGGCGTAGAGTTACAAGCAGCTCACCCTGATCACCATCTGCTAGGATTGCATCAAGGGTAGCTGCTGCCAACTCAGGATCATCACGGAATATTTCTGCCATTGCATCATCATGGTTACGGTCTTTCATTTTTGCACTCCTTTAATCTTCACGGTTTTGCCAATCACGCCAGCAAGCACATGCACGAGTGATATCAGTCTCTTGTGTTTTTTTGCTGCCACCGCATAATAGCAACAATACGGTCTTTCCAGATTGGACATAATAAACTCGGTAGCCAGGACCAACATTAATACGCAATTCATGAACACCCTCACGAAGCGGCTTGAAATCGCCAAAGTTTCCCTGCTCTAAACGATTAAGGCGGCGAATAATTGCAGTTTTAGCCTGTATATCACGGAGCTTTCGCAGCCAATCAGCTATCAAGTCTTTGCCATCAGAAGTAAGGTAGTGACGTATTTCAAACATGATGTATATTCGTTTATAAACGAATATTTGTCAAGAGAGAAATTAAAAGTTGAGAAAAAATCTTCTTTTATTCCAATGAAAAAGCGACATGAAGCTTAACCAAGCTATCTTTCCGAATGAGAAAGATGTCAATTTTTTAATCCAGCTCTGCTTTTTGCGGAGCTTTTTTTATGGAGAATCATATGCGAAAAATATCATCAGAAGGACTAGCACTTATTAAACAATGGGAAGGTTTGCGTTTGAACGCCTATAAAGATGCCATTGGGGTGTGGACAATAGGTTATGGACATACAAACAGTGCTGGAAAGCCTTTTATTTACGAAGGCATGACAATCACTGAAAAGCAAGCAGAAGAACTTCTTTGCCAAGATTTAAGACAATTTGAAAATGTCGTTGAACGCGCTGTTACAGTTTCATTAACAGATGAACAATTCGCGGCGTTAGTGTCGTTTTGCTATAATGTAGGAACAGGAGCCTTTTGTAACTCGACACTGTTAAAAAAGCTCAATCAAGGTGAATATGAAGCTGTCCCTGCCGAGCTACAGAAATGGACCAAAGCAGGCGGGAAACGTCTTGAAGGTCTCGCACACCGGCGTGCGGCAGAAACAGGCTTATGGGCAAAAGGGGCTTATGTTTCCTCCAATTATCAAACAGTAGAAACGCAAGCACCAACGGGGGTTTTCAAAGCAGAAGCTCTTGCACCGATTATTGGCTCTTTCTCAGGTCTTGGCGGCTTGTTAGCAGGAAATGGACCCATCCAATGGGCTTTGGCAACCATTATGATTTTAGCCGCATGTGCGGGCATTTTCTTTGTTGCTAAACGCTTTCAGGAGCACCGCCTATGATCTTATGGATGAAAAGAAATCTGATGCTAACAGGCGCGGCTTTAGCCGCTTTTTTTATGATTTTAGCAAGAGCTTTTACCCTTGGTAAAAAGAGTGAACAGCAAAAGCAAACGGAAAAAGCTTTAAAAGCAGCCACAACACGTCTGGAGGTGGAAAGTGAAGTTAATCAAAAAAGTGATGCTGATGTGCGTGCTGCTCTCTCTGACTGGTTGCGCGACAAATAAATATGCTTCTTCTTGTGTTGGCTGGTTGCCAATTTATTTAGACAAGAAAGATCTGAACGCCATCAGTTCAAACTTAGCAAGAGAAATTTTAAAGCACAATAATCTAGGTGAACGCGTGTGTGGGTGGAAACATGGCTAGAAAAAAAACACAAGACGATATAGAGCTTACAGAAGCAGAAAAAGAAATACTTCAAGAAATCATCATGACCTACAAAAGTGTAAAAGTGATGTCTCGTTATACGAAATGGATTGTACTCATTATACTCTTATTAGCGCTTGATTTTTCACGTATTATGGATGCATTAGTAAGTATTTTTACACAAAAACCAAATATCCGACTCTAAACATACTCTGAGACGCGCGAAATCCTTTAGAAAACGGATTCTTAATTTTGCTCGTCTCATGGAGGCGATAGAGAATGTCTTCGCCCATTTGAAGCAGTGGATTTCAAAGAATTCAAAAAATTATTAGAGAATGTTGGAGGAAAAAGATGAGCTTTGTAACGGTATGTTGGAAAATCCTATTCCCGAACTTTTGTTAACGCTCCCGAACCTTTAAAAAGATTACAAAGAATCAATACGTTATACATGGGTAAAAACTGGATGGTGATCCCGACAGGATTCGAACCTGTGACCCACGGCTTAGAAGGCCGTTGCTCTATCCAGCTGAGCTACGGGACCCCACTGATTATTTTCTCAATTCAAAATAGCATCTTTAATTCAATGTGTCCAAGAGTGCTGCCGATCACTGCGAAAATTATCAGAATAAGAAATAGCACGTCGAATCGACGTACGTTTCTTTTCTACACGGTAAGAGATAGCATTCTTACGCGCAAAAGCAATCGCTTCTTCCTTCCTATTAAATCTGATCCTTACCTGATTATTCATATCAGACGTTGCCGTGTACCCCATAAGAGGTTCAAGCATTTTTGCTTTCACCGGCTCATACTCTAGAATCCAAAAACCTGTATTCCCCTTACCTGACTGCATAGCTGTCTTAGCAGGACTATAAATACGTGCGATCATGCCTTTTTCCTTCAGATTACACAACGCTTGAATGATAGTTTTCCACCACACGTACCCAATTGGGTCATTCTCACACACTTAATCAAATATGGTCGGAGCGATAGGATTCGAACCTACGACCCCCTGATCCCAAATCAGGTGCGCTACCAGGCTGCGCTACGCTCCGCCATTTACATTTACTTGATGCACATTTCCTAAAATTTTCACAACAGAAGTGCAAGAGAAAAACACACTTTTTTTTAATTTTGTTGCATTTCTTTACAAAAAAGCACGTTTTAAAAATTTTTTCCCTACTCAATAACATATTTATTGACAAATAATAGAAAACAACCTCCGTAAAGAATCCAATCTATATTAAAAAAATAATGAATTTCTCTGTAAGGATTTCATAATTTTCATCCTGCTTTAAGCAAACTCTCACTGTATCAAAACGCATTCTACAGATACAATTTTAGAAAAAAACGACTTAAATATCATAGAAAAACTTTCCAAAAGAGAACACAAGCCAAAAAATCAGCTGTATTAAGCTTTTTCCCCTCTTTTTCTATCTTGCAAAGAACTCTTTTATTAAAAATCCTAGAATCTTCTAAAATCCAAATCCATAAACAACAAACATTTTTTCAAAGCACGAAAGTTCCATTATAAATAAAATAAAGCGCTTTTTTAGAAAAATTTTCAAATGCAAAGATGGAAAGAATTCAACATCATACAATAAAATCTCAAAGCTATTTAAGATAAACACATGACTAAAGTAAAAAGTACTATTTTTCACTCTTAACAGATATCAAAAAAGAAGAAAATTTAAATGACTTGTCTTGCCACATATTGAAACGATAATAGAAGGACAGAATAAGTAAGCCATGATAGGGAGTATTTACGGATTTCTTCTATTCAAAACTTCAGCAATAACAGCACGTGTTATTTTTCTTTTTCTTTGTAATGCCAACTGATCAACAGAATCAATAACACGCTTCAATGAAAATAAAGAACGTTCACAACGACTTACAAGATAATAAACCGTGTCTGGATGTACAATAAGTTGCCTATCGGAAAAAAGCTTAAATGCAACAGCTGTTAATAATGCATCATCAGGCTGATTAATTTCAACGAACATCACCGAATTAAGACGACTTTTTAGATCATTTAACTTTAAATTCCAAGCGGAAGGAAGTGTTCGTGCCGTCATCAATAAAGTAGCTTGTCGTGCATCAAGATTTGCTTGCTTAATACTGTTAATTAAATGAAAAAGTTCTGTCTCATTAATTTCACCTGCACCAATATCCTCTATTAAAAATGATCTGCCTAAAGAAGCCATAGTAACAGCCTGATCAATTTCATTGTGCTGAATCCTGAAAGCATCTGCTTTTTGGAGCCATATATTAGAAAAATGCGTTTTCCCAGATCCTTCTTTTCCAACCAAAACTGCAATAGGTAAGCTCCAATTGGGCCAATGATCAATAAGCTGAAAAGCCATACGATTGCTTTCCGTTACCACTAAATCCTCAAATTGAAAAATCGGATCATAAGGAAAATTTAAAGATAATTGCGTTTCACGCCCATTCATTTTAGCGGCTCCGAATTTCCCCTTCGCGAATACATCTGAGAACTAAGATAAGTATGAAGAGCAAAACGAACTAAAACGCCAACAGCCGCCGCCGCAGGAACAGCAACAAGCATACCAGTAAAACCAAAGAGTGAAGAAAAAGCAAAAAGTGAAAACATCAACCATACGGGATGTAATCCCACTGATGAACCTACAAGCTTGGGTTGAAGAATATAACCTTCAATAAATTGACCAATTAAAAAAAGTGCCATCACAACGATGATTCCTCCCCAATTATTGGGATAAAACTGGACCCATGCAATACCAACAGAAAGGACCAAACCACTCATTGTGCCGATATAAGGAACAAAGCTAATAAGACCAATAAACATACCAATCAAAAGACCAAAATTGAGTCCTGAAATCGTTAAACCAATAGCATAATAGCCTCCCAATATAAGACAAACTGTTCCTTGTCCACGAACAAAGCCTGCAATAGCTCTATCCATTTCATGAAAAATACTCCGAACGGTTTCAAGATGATCACGCGGTATTAACGAATCAATTGCTGTTACCATACGCGGCCAATCTAATAACATATAAAATGCCACCACAGGTGCCACAACAAATAGGCTAACGATATTAACGATAGATTTTCCTGACTTTAAAAGTGAATTCAAAAGAGACGTAATAAAATCAGAACCTTCTCCCAAAAATCCTTTAATATTATTCCGTAATTCATTTGGATCACTTCCAAAATAGCGCCTTATCCAATCAAAATCATGCTCAACAAAAAAGGTTTGAATACGATTAATATAAACAGGTAAACCATCACTCATAAATTGCTGTATTTGCCAACTAATAACAGGAATCAAAATAACTAAAGCAGCAACAAAAGTAATAACAATAAATAAGGTAATGAGGACAGTCCCAAACACACGGCGAATACCAAATCTTTCAAGTAATTGAACAATAGGATTGAGAAAATAAGCCAACACAATCCCTGCCACAAAAGGAAGCAAAATCGATCCAAAAACAAACATAAAGAAAATGAAAAAAATCAGCGTACCAAGCCAAAAAAAGATTTGCCTTTTCATATTATTCGGCAACGGTAATTGAGTATACGCTGGCACATAAGTCTTATAACGATCACGAGATGTATTCTCACTCACTTTCTTTCTCATAAGCTGCCAAGAAGACTGACCGTGATTATCTGATATCTTGCTCATAAAATATCCTAAAAAATTCTTCACAAAAAATTATAAACATCTTCAAAATAAGGTACAAGCAAAGTTGCTTATTTTCTTATCAATATCTCTTGCAGAGAGAACTCTATCATGGCATTGCATAATATCAAAACCCGATTTTCCATTAAAGGAAGGCTCCAATGAGCAATCAAGATCTTACAAATAATAAATCCAAAGTTGGTCTTACCTACGCAAAAGCCGGTGTAAACATCGATATGGGTAATGCCATGGTAGAAAAAATTAAACCCTTTATACGCGCGACAAAACGAGCCGGAGCAGATGCAGAAATTGGCGGTTTTGGTGGTCTTTTTGATTTAAAAGCAGCTGGCTTTACAGATCCTATCCTAGTAGCAGCCAATGATGGTGTGGGAACAAAATTAAAAATTGCCATTGAAGTAGGTCACCATAACACTGTAGGTATTGATCTTGTAGCTATGTGTGTCAATGATTTACTCGTACAAGGGGCTGAACCTCTCTTTTTTCTGGATTATTTTGCAACTGGAAAGCTTGACCCTGAACAAGGTGCTACGATTGTTTCTGGTATTGCAGAAGGATGTAAACAAGCCGGTGCTGCGCTTATTGGAGGAGAAACTGCAGAAATGCCAGGAATGTATGCAGAGGGAGATTATGATCTAGCCGGTTTTGCTGTAGGAGCATGCGAACGCAGCAAGCTACTCCCTTCAAAAGATTTAACAGAAGGGGATATTATATTAGGTCTAAGCGCCTCTGGAATTCATTCCAATGGCTTTTCGCTTGTTCGACGAATCATCCAGCAACATGATCTCAAATGGAATGACCCTGCCCCTTTTACCCCCGAAAACAGCCTTGGTGTAGCACTTCTTACACCAACACGCATTTATGTAAAATCGCTTCTTCCCATCATGCAAAAATACGAAGGGATTAAAGCTCTTGCTCATATCACGGGTGGAGGCTTTCCTGAAAATATTCCACGTGTTGTTCCATCTTATCTCTGCGCTGAAATTAATCTTTCTACCATCAATGTTCCAGCAGTATTTTCATGGATTGCCAAACAAGGTAAAATAGAAGAAGCAGAAATGTTAAGAACATTCAATTGTGGTATTGGCATGATCATTATCGTAGCACAGCATGCAGCTGAAACAATTACGCAAGCTCTTGAAAGAAAAGGAGAGAGTGTAACTCCCCTTGGCATTTTAACAAAACGCCAAGATCAAAATAAAGGAATACTTTATAAAGGGGTACTGCATTTATGAAAAAACAAATCGTCGTTTTCATTTCTGGTAATGGATCCAATATGGTCGCCCTTGCTCAAGCTAGTCAGCAAAAGGAATATCCTGCTGAAATCGTCGCAGTTATTTGCGATAATCCGCGTGCAAATGGTATTGAAAAGGCACAAAACCATAACTTACCTATTCATATTGTTGATCGCAAAATTTACAAAACAAAAGAAGAGCATGAAGAAAGTATTTTTACGATTTTAGATCAATATAAACCGGATTTTCTCTGCTTTGCAGGATATATGCGCCTTATCTCACCACGTTTTGTAAAACTTTACGAAGGACGAATTTTAAACATTCATCCTTCTCTTTTGCCTTCATTTAAAGGCTTAAACACACATGAAAAAGCTTTACAAGCAGGCGTAAAAATCACGGGTTGCACTGTTCACCTTGTTACAGAAGACATGGATGCAGGAAAAATCCTTGCCCAAGCAGCCGTTCCAGTCTATCCCCATGATACTGCTGAGAGCTTAGCACAAAGAGTTCTTAAAGCAGAGCATAAACTCTACCCCGAAGCCTTAAAAGCATTTATTGAAGGGAAGAGCAAAATGGTAGATACGCAGCAACAGCTTTTATCTTTTTGAGTGTATCAACAATCTATTAATTAGCATTTTTCAATGTTTTACACATAATTTGTGCTCAGTGTCTATAATTAAAAATCTCTATGAAATATTAACATAATAAAGTCTATCTCTTCATAAATTTTTGCGCAGAATGTGTGATTTTTTTGAATTTTAGTTAATTTTTCAAATTCTTCTTTTTTATTCAGTTCTATGACATTATCACAAGATCACAAGCCCTATTTATTAAAATACTCTCATATTTCGCCTAAAAAATCTTAAATACGCAATTTTTCTATTGCATAAATTTTTGCCTCATGATGAAAGTGTTTCTTTAACTGTTAGAGCTAACTGTTTGAGTGTAAAAGGTTTAGATAAAAAACCAAAAACAGCATCTTGTGGAAGATTTTTAGCAAAAGCATCTTTTGCATATCCAGAAACGAAAAGAAATTTGATATCAGGATAGTTTTTACGTACTTCCTTCAATAAAGTGGGCCCATCCATTTCTGGCATCACTACGTCGGAAACAATAATATCAACAGCTCCTTTTTGTTCCTCAAGAATAGAGAGTGCCTCCACCCCACTCGCTGCCTCTAAAACCGTATATCCTCTCATTTGAAGAGCTCTTACCCCCCCCATTCTAACCGCATCTTCATCTTCAACCAATAAAACAGTCGCAAATCCTGTTAAGTCTATATTTTTATCTTTTTCTTCATCTTTTTCAATCTTTTGAGAAATTTCTCCTTTTATATTGGGGATATAACGGGGAAGAAAAATATGAAATGTTGCTCCTTCACCTTCTTTACTTTCACAATAAATGCACCCACCGCTCTGCTTGATAATTCCATAAACCATTGATAAACCAAGGCCTGTTCCTTTTCCAACTTCTTTTGTTGTAAAAAATGGCTCAAACATTTTTTCTTGTATAGCAGCAGATATACCAGCCCCTGTATCTGAAATAGTCAATTGCACATACTCACCAATTACTAAACCAAGATGATTAAATTCAGCACTTTGTTGCTTTGTAATATTGTTTGTCGCAATCGTAACAATACCTCCATCTAACATGGCATCACGCGCATTAATAACCAAATTCATAATAACACGCTGAAAAGATGCTTGATCAACTTCAACACTCCACAAATCTCTTCCATGGATAATTTTTAACTGAATATTATTTCCCAAGAGTGGTACAATAAGATTGCGAATATCCGATAAAAATTCAGTAAAATCAACTTCTTCAGGTCGAAGTGTTTGCTTTCTAGAAAAAGCTAATAATTGCTGTACAAGAGCAGCTGCACGATTAGCATTATTTTTAATATTGATCAGATCAGCATGAGCAGGATCAGAACTACGATGCGTATTTAAAAGAAGATCACACGACATTAAAATTGCTGTTAAAACATTATTAAAATCATGAGCAATGCCGCCAGCCAATTGTCCAACAGCTTGCATTTTCTGACTTTGCATCATTTTATCTTCAAGCGTTTTTTGTTCGGTTGTTTCAATCACAGAGACAATAAGTAAATCTTGCAATGCATCACCATGATAGGGCGGTACAGACATAATATGAAGCCGTAAATGGCATTCTTCATTTTTTTCCAAAACAGTTTCTAGAGAAACAAAATAATTTTTATTTGTCGCGATTCTCTGAAAAGAACGCTCTAACTGCACACAATCACGACGAGAAATAACATCATAAAAATTGACTGCTTTGTCCACACATCCCGTGAGTGATGAAAAAGCTTTATTCATATGAACCAATTGCCCTTCATGATCCACCACGGCTATTGCAAAAGGACTCGCATCAAAATATTCTCCTAATATAGTGGGTAATTTTAATTGATCGTCCTCTTCTTTTTGTATTTGTTGTGGAATGATCACAATGCGATAAACGGCTTCCTCTTCTAAGAGAGAAGAAACAGAGATAAGACAATGGAATATTTTCTCACAAGTCGCTTGTGAATTTAAACATAACGAAAACTTATAAGGTAATGAGTAACCTGAACTTTGATATCTGTTGGTTTGCAAACAGATATCACTCCATGAGCTCTTAGCGCCAACGCTATCAAATAACGAATCAAAATTATATTGACCAATTGAGAAACTCGCTAAATCAATTGAAAACCATTCGGCAAAAACCGCATTAGCATAAAGAATAGTTCCTTGTGTATTAACTGATACAAAACCAATAGGAGCTTGATCCAAGTGATTGATAGCCTCTTGAAGGTTCGAGAAAAAAACTTCTCGCGTTTGTTGTAAATGCGAAATATCAGCAATACGCCAAAATAAAAGCTTTTTTTTCTGTTTTGTGATAGGTTGAACAGAAATATTATACCAAACAGATTTTTTTGGTGTAGCATCGGTAAAAATTGGTTGTTCTACTCTTAATTCCTCTTGCGCTGCAAGATTATTACAGGCTGCAACCTTTAAGCGATACGAAAGTGCGCCAGCTCCTGGAAGATCAGCAATAACCATATAACAAGACACTTCAGGCTTATAGGTCAGAATTTTTCGATAGTTTTGATTAGAATAATAAACAAAACCAGAAAGGTCAGAGATTACAATTGCATCATCGCTCCCATTAAAGATGCTAAAATCAAAATCTTCATGCAACCACACATGGTATCTTAAAATTCCCATTCCACACAAAACAAGTGTTGCAACGCCGATAATTGCTAGAATCAAAAAAGATATCAATATAGCCTTTTGCAAATAGCTTTGTGGATAAAAAAAACCTAAAATACCCACAATGAAAAGAGAAACTAATATAAAAACAACACTAAAAATCACAACTCTTCGATGAACAGAAGACGCTGATCTTTTATTATTATCAAAACCTTTATCCATCTCTCATTGCCTTAGATTTAGTTGTTTCTTATATCACAAAACTTCCTTTATATTCATTGTTATAAAGTATATACTATGATATTATCTCTAAGAAAGCTCACTTAATGTTAAAAAGTTTATTTCTTGTATTTAAGTGAACCTTTTAAGGGTGTGTTTATAAATTTATCTCGATAAAAAACGATATTTTCACACAAAAATGGGAGAAAATCTATGTATATCTGGTTATCAGAGCAAATAGGTGTATCTGCTGCGAAAATAACGATAAGCTTTTTGTTTTTTATAATAACAATCGTTGCTATTACCATAATTATCTTGTTTTTACGTCGTTTAAGTACGAGAAGATTCAGCATTAATAGAAAAAAAAGTCTATCACGATTAGCATTATGTGAAGTAATTTCTATAGATCGAGCACGCCGCCTTGTTTTAGTCCGTTGCGATAATAAAGAACATTTGCTCCTTATTGGTGGATTAACAGATGTGGTTGTAGAATCCGATATTACCGGTACATCAAAAATACAAAAGGGAGAAACGCTCACACATCCCAATTCCGCCCCTACAGAAAGAAACGATATACCGGATAAAAATCCCTCTCCTTTTACGAATCAAGCGGTAAAAGATTCAGCAATTACCGCCGAAATTGAGGGACGGCAAGAACCATCTTTATTCATTCCTACCCCTCAAAAATAAAAATATACAATTTTATCACCACGAGTTTTGTTTGTTTATCATTTCAATGACCTTAATCATCGCGATAAACTCTTTCACGTCGTTCGTGACGTTCTTGCGCTTCCAATGACAAAACGGCTATTGGCCGAGCCTCAAGACGCTTTATACTAATGGGTTCGCCGGTTTCTTCACAAAAGCCATATGTCCCATTATCAATGCGCTCTAAAGCAGCATCTATTTTTGAAATAAGTTTCCTCTGACGATCCCGCGCACGTAATTCGATTGTACGATCAGTTTCACAAGAAGCCCTATCAGTCAAATCAGGTTGACCAACATTCTCTTCCTGCAAATTTTCCAAAGTCTCACGAGATTCTTTTAATATATCATTCTTCCAAGAAACCAATTTAGCACGAAAATACGCCTTTTGCCGCTCATTCATAAAAGGCTCATCTTCACTAGGGCGATATTGACCATCAATCTCTTCGCTCATGCAATAAAAAACCTCCACATATGCTATGTGCGGTCTATATATTGTGCAATACCCATCAACACAAGAGTAAAATGTTTTTTCATAACAATCTACAAATATGTCTAAATACACTGTTTAGATTTGATCGCTTTTCTATGTAGATTGGATTCTTGATCAAATCTCATCCAGAACATTTTTCTTGCTTACTGAGAAACTTCAAAAAGAAGGAAATCTAATATCAGATATCAGAGTCATCACTCCCCTGCTTTCTCATCGTTTAAAATCTAAATGAAGCAACAATAAATCATTTCAGCAATGCAAAAAAATAAAATCTTTATAAAGGCAAAGTGTGATATTCACGTTTTAAATACATCAAAGCATCTTTTTCTTTATTACAGTTGATTGCAACAACCTCACCAATCAAAACACAATGGGTTGCGTGCTCGTGCCAACAAATCAAACGACAATCAAACGACGCTAGAGCGTCTGAAAGACTAGGCGCCCCCGTTTGCAAAACTCCCCATTGAGCAGCATCAAAACGCTCATTTTGTGTAAGAGTGCAACACCTCGAAAAAACATCCGCTAATGAACGATGTTTTCCTGCCAAGCTATTAACACAAAAATTTCCATTCTCCATAAACACCTGATTCTTTAAATTATGGCGCATGAGACAAACAAGAAGGGTTGGAGGATTATCAGATAAAGAACAACACGCCGAAACAGTCACCCCGCGTCTTCCCTTAATGCCATTTGTTGTCACAATATGCACAGCTCCTGCAAAAAGACTCATGGCATCTCGATATTCTTGGGAAGAAACCGCAATATTATGTTGAAGTTCAGGCATCAAATATGTTTTATGATTCGACATATCTTTCACTTATAAAGCTTTAAAATTTCAAGCGATCTTTCCATAACAAAGACCTATAATACATATTTTTTCTTTTCCGTCATAACACAAAAGATATTTGTGTATACACAGCGATATGATAAAAACAGCCAATCAAGGAGATTTTAATGCCCCATTCTCATCTCATTTCGCCTTCACTCTTGGCTTCTGATTTTTCTAAACTTGGACAAGAAATGTTAGATGTTGTTGATGCTGGTGCAGATTGGCTTCATCTTGATATCATGGATGGACACTTTGTTCCTAACATCACCTTTGGTCCTGAAATAGTCAAGGCTCTGCGCCCATTAACCAAAGCAACATTTGATGTCCACCTGATGATCGCACCGGTAGCCCCTTATTTGGAAGCTTTTGCAAAAGCGGGTTCAGATATTATAACCATTCATGCTGAAGCAAGTCCACATCTTCATCGTTCATTACAAACAATAAAAAAAATGGGAAAAAAAGCAGGAATTGCACTCAATCCAAGCACCCCTGAACATGTACTTGAATATTTGCTTGATCAATTAGATCTCATTCTCATCATGACTGTTAATCCCGGTTTTGGTGGACAAAGTTTTATTCCAGAAATAAAAGATAAAATTAAGCGCGTTAAAAGCATGATTGCAAACCGCCCTATTGATCTTGAAGTTGATGGTGGTATCACCGTTGATACAATTGGGATAGCTGCAAAAGCTGGTGCAAATGTATTTGTCGCAGGCTCTGCAATTTATAAAAACGGAAATAAAGAGCTTTACAAAACACGTATTAATGCATTGCGCCAAGCCGCAATCCTCTCACAAGAAGGAAAAAAATAATGATCGCACGTTATTCCCGCCCTGCAATGGTAGCAATTTGGTCTCCAGAAACAAAATATCGTATTTGGTTTGAAATTGAAGCCCATGCCTGTGATGCCCTTGCTCACTTAGGGATTATTCCGAAAGAAGCCGCCAAAGTCATTTGGGAAAAAGGGGCAGTAGCTAAATTTGATATCAATCGCATTGATGAAATTGAAGCAATTACCAAACATGATGTTATCGCATTTCTGACCCACCTAGCTGAATTCATTGGACCAGAGGCACGTTTTATCCACCAAGGCATGACATCATCTGATGTTCTAGATACAACGCTAAACATTCAATTGATGCGTGCTAGTGATATTTTGCTAGAGGATATAGATCAACTTCTTGAAGCATTAAAAAGACGTGCTTTTGAGCATAAAGAGACAATCACCATTGGGCGGAGTCATGGCATTCATGCTGAACCAACAACATTTGGAATCAAGTTTGCTCTCGCATACGCTGAATTTTCCCGTTGTCGCAAACGTCTTCTTGCAGCACGAGAAGAAATTTCTACTTGCGCAATTTCAGGAGCTGTAGGAACTTTTGCAAATATCGATCCCCGCGTTGAAGAACATGTAGCAAAAGCCTTGAGGATGCGTGCTGAACCGGTTTCCACTCAAGTAATACCAAGAGATCGTCATGCTATGTTTTTTGCAACACTTGGTGTTATTGCTTCCTCTATTGAAAGGTTAGCAATAGAAATACGCCATTTACAACGAACAGAAGTTCTTGAAGCAGAGGAACATTTCTCACCTGGGCAAAAAGGTTCATCGGCAATGCCTCATAAACGTAATCCAGTTTTAACAGAAAATTTAACTGGATTAGCCCGCATGGTACGTGCATTTGCACTCCCAGCCATGGAAAATGTTGCACTTTGGCATGAACGTGATATTTCCCATTCATCTGTTGAGCGTTATATTGCTCCAGATGCGACTATTACACTTGATTTTGCTCTTTCTCGCCTTACATCTGTCATTGAAAATCTCATTGTCTATCCAGAAAATATGCAAAAAAATCTCAATAAATTCCGCGGTCTTGTTCACTCACAACGGGTGCTTTTAGCACTCACGCAAGCAGGAATCAGTCGTGAAGATTCTTATCGGATTGTACAACGAAATGCGATGAAAGTTTGGGAACAAGGAAAAGATTTCTTAGAAGAACTCCTCAACGACAAAGATGTTACCAAAGCTTTAAGTGAAGAAGAACTTCGTGAAAAATTTGATCTTTCTTACCACACCAAACATATCAATACGATTTTTAAACGTGTTTTTGAAGAACAATAAAGGCGACATAGGAAACCCAAATCTATTCTACCTATGATCAAAAATCTATTGTAACAAAGAAAACAATTCATGAAAGCAAATCAACTCGATATTCTTATTGTTCCTGGCTACAAAGGATCTGGTCCAGATCATTGGCAAACACGCTGGGAAAAAAAATTGTCGACAGCCCGCCGCATTGAACAACTCCATTGGTCAAAGCCTGTTTGTGAAGAGTGGGTTAACAAAATTAAAACTGCCATCGCAAAAGCTCAAAGGCCTGTTATGCTTATTGCTCATTCATTAGGAGTTCCCAGCGCTATTCATGCAACGGTACAAAATACAGAAAAAATTTGCGGCGCTTTCTTTGTTGCACCTCCAGATGTCTCCAATGAGAAAATACGTCCCAAACATTTAATGACATTTGGCCCCTATCATCGTCAAAAACTGCCTTTTCCTTCTATTGTCATAGCCAGTCGCAACGATGAGTTTTGTCAATTTTCAGTAGCAGAAAAAATTGCCAATGATTGGGGATCACTCTTTGTTGATGCTGGGTATTCTGGCCATATTAACGCAGAATCCGGACACGGACCTTGGCCTGAAGGGCTTATGGTCCTCTCTCACTTTCTTGCAAAAATTTGATCAAAGAGAGGCAATCTTCTTTCTCATCACTTATGTATCTTCACCTTTGGGTAGACGTGTAATGACAAAAATTATAAAAGTATCATAGCAATATCATTGAGAAATTCTATCAATTAGGATAGTATCATTCACTAATGTTATTAAAACCTCTCAAGATAAATAGAGAATCATGATGAATCGTCGCCACCGTATCTATGAAGGCAAGGCTAAAATTTTATATGAAGGACCTGAACCAGGAACTTATATTCAATTTTTTAAAGATGATGCAACTGCCTTTAATGCAAAAAAACATGAGATTATCGACGGAAAAGGGGTTTTAAACAACCGAATTTCGGAACATATCTTTAGCCATCTTGGGCGTTTGGGCATCCCAACACATTTTATCAAACGTATAAACATGCGCGAACAGCTTATTAAAGCAGTGGAAATCATTCCGTTGGAAGTTGTTGTTCGCAATGTTGCTGCCGGCTCTCTTGCTAAGCGTTTAGGACTGGAAGAAGGAACCCCGCTTCCGCAAGCCATCATTGAGTTCTACTATAAAAATGATTCTCTCGATGATCCTATGGTAACGGAAGAACATATCACAGCTTTTGGGTGGGCTGTCCCACAAGAGCTAGAAGATATCATGCAACTTTCAATTCGTGTTAATGATTTTCTTTCTGGGCTTTTTGCCGGTGTTAACATCCAATTAATTGATTTTAAAATGGAATTTGGTCGCCTGTGGGAAGATGAAACGATGCGTATTGTTCTTGCTGATGAAATCTCACCTGATTCTGCACGACTATGGGATATGCACACACAAGAAAAAATGGATAAAGACCGTTTTCGTCGTGATATGGGTGGGCTTATTAATGCCTATCAAGAAGTTGCCAAACGCCTTGGTATTATGAATGAAAACGAACCAACACGACCAAGTGGTCCCGTTCTCGTAAAGTAAAAACAGGGCAAAAAAACATCACCTTATATAAGTACCCCTCTTCAAAGGAGAGGTTCTTTTAACAAGCAGGAAGCAAAAAATGAAAGCACGCATTACGGTTACTTTAAGAGAAAGCGTTCTTGATCCACAAGGAGAAGCAATTGTCGGTGCTTTAAAAAGTTTAGCTTTCGAAGGCATTCAATCCATTCGTCAAGGAAAGGTTTTTGATATTGTTCTTGATGATCTACCTTCTGAAACCGCAAAGAAAAAACTTGAACAAATGTGTGAAGAGTTACTCGCAAATACTGTCATTGAAAATTATACAATCGAACTTTTTTAAGTGGAACACTCATGAAAACTGCCATCATTCAACTTCCTGGATTAAATCGTGATCGAGATATGGTTGCAGCATTACACCATATAACGGGAGTTGAGCCACTAAAAATTTGGCAAACAGAAACAACAATTCCAGATGTAGATGTTATTATTATTCCTGGTGGTTTTTCCTATGGCGACTACTTAAGATGTGGTGCTATTGGAGCGCGAACTCCCATCTTAAAAGCCATTCGTGAAAAAGCACAAGAAGGTACTACAATAATAGGTATCTGTAATGGATTTCAAATTTTGTTGGAAGCAGGATTATTACCTGGAACTTTAATGCGTAACGCTTCTTTAAAATTTGTTTGTCGTGAAATCAAACTTGAAGTCGTTAACGCCAAGACGAAATTTTCTCGATATTATTCTCAAGGACAAATTATTCGTTGTCCTGTTGCCCATCACGATGGAAATTATTTTGTTGATAGTGAAACATTAAAGCAAATGGAAGACAATGAACAAATTGTTTTTCGCTATGCAGAAAATACAAACCCGAACGGATCAATGAAAGATATTGCTGGTATTGTTAATAAAGCTGGTAATATTCTTGGTATGATGCCTCATCCTGAAAACTTTATTGAACCCGCCCACGGAGGTATTGACGGTCGTTTACTTTTTCAAAGTGCTTTAGAGTTGGTAAATGGATGATGTTGCAAAAATACTCGCGCTCCATGATTGTCAAAAACAAGGATCTATACTATTCCTCGCATCGTAAATCTATGAACAAAGCTCTTCACAAACAACAATGGATATTATTTTCTAAACACATAAGTATTTAAGACCATTTTAGTCTTAAATCCCACCAAACAAACGAACAAAAACTTCAGATTAATATCTATAACTATTTATTATTAAACGACATTATTGCTTATAATATAAGCTACTAGATTAAAAAAATAAAAATGCTAAATTTCGATTAATTTAACGGATAAATACTCATGAAGCCTTGCAATAACATCATTATTACACCAGAACTCATTGCACAACACGGGCTAAAAGAGGATGAATATCAACGTATCCTGACGTTAATCGATAGAGAACCAACATTTACTGAACTAGGAATTTTTTCTGCAATGTGGAACGAACATTGTTCCTATAAATCATCTAAAAAATGGCTAAAGACTCTTCCGACAGAAGGAAAATGTGTCATCCAAGGACCTGGTGAAAATGCTGGTGTTGTCGATATTGGCGAAGGGCAATGTGTTGTTTTCAAAATGGAAAGCCATAACCACCCTTCTTATATTGAACCTTATCAAGGTGCAGCGACAGGTGTTGGTGGTATTTTACGTGATGTCTTTACAATGGGAGCCCGTCCTGTTGCTGCTATGAATGCATTGCGATTTGGTGCTCCTGACCACCCACGAACACGCCATCTTGTTTCTGGTGTTGTTTCTGGAATTGGTGGTTACAGCAATGCTTTCGGCGTTCCAACTATTGGTGGAGAAGTAAATTTTGATGAGCGTTATAATGGCAATATCCTTGTTAACGCTTTTGTCGCCGGTATTGCAAAGACAAATGCCCTTTTTTATTCTAAAGCGCAAGGTATTGGACTCCCTGTTGTTTATCTTGGTGCAAAAACAGGACGTGATGGTGTCGGTGGAGCAACAATGGCTTCTGCTGAATTTGATGATTCAATCAGTGAAAAACGCCCAACTGTTCAAGTAGGTGATCCTTTTACAGAAAAATGTCTCCTTGAAGCATGTTTAGAGCTCATGGAACTTGGAGCCGTAGTTGCTATTCAAGATATGGGGGCAGCAGGACTCACCTCTTCTGCCGTTGAAATGGGTGCAAAAGGAAATCTAGGGATACAGCTTAATCTCGATACAGTTCCTGTTCGAGAAGAAAACATGACAGCTTATGAAATGATGCTTTCTGAAAGTCAAGAGCGTATGCTCATGGTTCTTAAACCAGAACTAGAAAAGCAAGCAGAAGCAATTTTTCATAAGTGGGGGCTGCATTTTTCTATCATTGGAAAAACAACCGATGATTTACGTTTTCGTGTATTTCATCAAGGAGAAGAAGTTGTCAATCTTCCCATCAAAGAGCTTGGTGATGAAGCGCCTGTTTATGATCGTCCTTGGAGTGAACCGGCAAAAAAAACACCCTTGAAAGCAGAAGACGTCAAAAAAGTTGAAAATCTTGGTGATGCGCTTTTGACCTTATTGAATTCTGCTGATCAAAGTTCACGGCGATGGGTTTATGAACAATATGATACCCTTATCCAAGGAAATAGCCTTGTTTGTCCAGGAGGTGATGCAGGCGTTATCCGTGTAGGAAACAACAGCAAACGTGCTCTTGCTTTTTCTTCTGATGTAACACCTCGCTATTGTGAAGCAGACCCTTATGAAGGAGGAAAACAAGCTGTCGCAGAATGCTGGCGAAACATTAGTACGACAGGTGCAACACCACTGGCTGCGACAGATAATCTCAATTTTGGTAACCCTGAAAAACCTGAAATTATGGGACAGCTGGTTTTAGCTATTAAAGGTATAGGAGAAGCTTGTAGAATCCTCGATTTTCCTATCGTTTCAGGCAATGTTTCTCTTTACAACGAAACAAATGGGGAAGCCATTCTTCCAACCCCCACAATTGCTGGTGTAGGCCTTCTTAATGATTGGTCTAAAATGGTAACAATAAGTGGTATGCAAAATGGAGATATTCTTGTTTTAGTAGGAAATTGCGGCTCCCATTTAGGACAATCAATTTATGCACGTAACATTTTAAATATTGATGCAGGTACCCCCCCCCCCGTAGATTTACAACTTGAAAAAAAGCATGGTCAATTTGTTCGAGATGCCATTAATAGCGGTTTTGTTCACGCCGCCCATGACCTTTCTGACGGAGGATTAGCGATAGCACTTGCTGAAATGGTGATTAAAGCAGGTAAAGGAATCAAAGTAACGTTAAGCAATAAATCACCCCATCATGCAGAACTTTTTGGAGAAGACCAAGGACGTTATCTTTTAGCCGTCAAACCTCACTCTCTCAATAGTCTTAAAGAGCGTGCACAAATCAATACAGTTTCTTTAACAGAGCTAGGTCAAGTTGAGGGAACTTCTCTCAATATAGATGGGATATTAACACTTTCAGTAGACAAACTCACAAAAGCCTATGAAAACTGGTTTCCACAATTTATGGGTGAAGAGTAAAAATTGTTTTTTTCTCTTAAACAGCCTTTATAAAAAATGAATAACATAGGAGAATAATGATGGCAATGAGTGCCCATGCAATTGAAACGCTTATTCGTGAAGGCATTCCTGATGCTACTGTAACAATTCGTGATCTTGCTGGAGATGGGGAACATTACGCTGCAGAAGTTATTTCTGAAAGTTTTCGTGGTAAAACCCGTATTCAACAACATAAAATGGTCTATGATGCCCTTAAAGGCAATATGGGAAATGACCTTCACGCCTTAATGTTGCAAACAAATATCCCAAAATAATCTAAAATTTCTTCTTGCATTCACTCATTTAATACGATTAAAAACAGTATGAATATAAATTACACACTTATAAAAATCTGAAATATCGAGGGATAAAAATGACCACTGTTCATGATTTTATTGACAACGAGATTAAAACAAACGACGTCATTTTATTCATGAAAGGAACACCTGACGCTCCGCAATGCGGGTTTTCAGGACAAGTTGTTCAAATCCTTGACTATTTAGGATTGAATTATAAAGGAATTAATATCTTAACTTCTAACGAATTGCGTCAAGGAATTAAAGATTACTCAAATTGGCCAACAATTCCACAGCTGTATATCAAGGGTGAATTTGTCGGAGGCTGTGATATTGTTAAAGAGATGTTTCAAAACAATGAGTTACAGGAACTTTTGAAAGAAAAAAATATTCCCTGTAATCAATCATAGGTATCTTTCATTTTATTCAGACTCTTAAAAAGAGCTGTTTTCAGACGAAATTTCTATTTCAAGGATGCCATATGTCATATTCAGTCGATGAACAAACGCATAGTGATGCGATTAGAAAAAAAATTGGCTATAAAGAATTTGTTATTCTTATTGCTTCGCTCATGGCTATTAACGCTATAGCTGTTGATATTATGCTGCCAGCTATGCCTAATATTTTAGATGGCTTAAATGTTCTCAATGAAAATGATCAACATTATATCATTTCGAGTTATCTTATTAGCTATGGTATTGCTCAAATATTTTTCGGTCCAATAAGCGATAGGTATGGACGACGTAAACTTATTCTTATTGGTCTTGCTTTTTATTCATTTACGGCGATTGGCTGTGCCTTTGTAACTGATTTTTCTCTCTTACTTATTTTGCGTATCTTACAAGGTATTGGAGGAGCTGCTATGCGGGTTCTTACAGTTTCCGTCGTACGTGATCTTTACAGTGGTCGAAAAATGGCAGAAGTTATGTCTATTGTTATGATGGTTTTTCTTGTTGCACCAATGGTTGGTCCCGCAACAGGACAGATCATTTTACTGCTCGGACATTGGCAATATATTTTTATTTTCATGGCAATGATTGGTTTCGGGTTGATGATTTGGATTCAATTCCGCTTGCCGGAAACTCTTTATGCGCAACGCTCTCTTTCCTTTTCTTCAGTCAAACATAATTTATGGATTGTAATAACCAATCGCACAACACTTTGCTATACACTAGCAACTTCGATTATTTTAGGCTGTATCTTTACCGCCGTTAATACATCACAACAAACGTATGAAGGGATCTATAATCTAGGACTTTGGTTCCCTATTGCCTTTGCAGTTGGTGCTGCATTTCAAGCTCTATCATCATTCTTTAACTCTCAACTCGTTGGACGCCTTGGAATGCGGCGTATTGCTCATACTATGCTTTTGCTCTTTTGTATCACTTCATGTGTATGGTTTGTTGGCTCTATCTTAACAGATGGTATTCTTCCTTTTGCTTTTTACATGCTGTTATTCTGTATACTGATGTTTGCCTGCGGTGGTATTATGGCCAATTTCAATACACTCGCTCTTGAACCTGTAGGAGAAATAGCTGGAACAGCTTCTTCTGTATCCGGCTTTCTTCAAACATCTATCGGTGCGGGACTCAGCTTTTTTATTGCCCAACAATTTGATGAAACCACCATCCCAAACTCAGCAGGATTTTTCTTTCTGAGTCTCACTGCCATACTTCTCGTCTTATGGGCTGAACGTGGTCATCTTTTTAGGCAATATCATAGTAATCCTAACGAATAAATATTACGACGAAAGATTAATAACATCTCTCTTGAACAATAAGGAGATAAACCTATCAGACAAATAAAACATCTCCAAATAGAACACTCTTGTGTTAAACAATCACATTGTTTGTTTAAAGGTACAACTCTGTTTGTTTAAAGATACAGCTCTCAAAATATCAAATCATTTCACGACAGCCCCCATAAATGCTGTAATGTTAAAAAACAGTTTTGATTGATTTAACCTGAACAAGATCGAAATAGAAAAAAACTCACGCTTTAGGTTTTTCTTTCAATATAAAAATAATAAATTATCCTTATAAATTAATATCTTACACAATCATGAAACCATAGGGAATTTTCCCCATTTATAAAATACATTTAATTAATAAATTTTCCTGATTTTGGAAATCCTTTTGGAACCAAACGCCCGACGCCTGCACGCGTTCCCATCCATTCAAAGAGATCGTCCGCCTGACGGTTAAAGATTCGTTCAGCTGTATCTTGCCAACTTAAGCCTTCTGATAAATTAAAAGTCTTGGCATCAACAACACCACCTTCTTTATAACGCTGTAAACGAACACCTTTACCGCGATTCATTTCTGGTATTTGTTCAATAGAAAAAATAAGCATTTTACGGTTCTCACCAACCACCGCAACATGATCACCATTTACTTGAACACAAAGCTTTACCTTATCAGGAGCTTTCACATTCATCACTTGCTTTCCTTTTCGTGTATTGGCGATCACTTCTGCAGAAGAAACAATAAAACCATTACCGTGAGATGAAACCAAGAGCAATTTTTCCTCAGCGTGATGCACAAAAGCTGTAAGAACATCGTGCTCATCATCCATATCAACTAAAAGACGAATAGGTTCACCATGTCCCCGCCCTCCAGGTAAACTATTTGCACCAATAGCAAAAAACTTTCCCCCCGTACTTATCAGCACAATCTTGTCGGTCGTAAATGCTGGAAATGCTAACTTTAAACTGTCTCCTTCTTTAAAAGAAAGTGCTTTATAATCGCTCAAATGTCCCTTCAAAGCACGCATCCATCCCTTTTCAGAAATAACAATAGTAATCGGCTCTTTTTCGATCATTGCCTGTTGAATATCATCAAGATCATGTCTAGGTGCCTCTTCAAATGTCGTACGTCTTTTCCCTAAGAGTGTTTCAGGACCAAAAGTATTTCGAACTTTTTTGATTTCTTCTGAAATTATTTTCCATTGTTTTATAGGAGAAGCCAACAAATTCTGTAGCTTTTCTTTTTCAGCTTTCAAACTTTCAAATTCTTTACGAATTTCAAATTCCTCAAGCTTACGCAAAGAACGCAAGCGCATATTAAGAATAGCTTCAGCTTGATTTTCTGTTAATTCAAAACGACTAATCAGCTGCTTTTTAGGTTCATCCTCTTCACGAATAATCTGAATAACCTCATCAAGATTTAAATAGGCAATAAGATATCCATGAAGAATTTCTAATCGACAATCAATTTGATCAAGCCGATAATGAGAGCGACGAATAAGGACTTCTCGACGATGTTCGAGCCATTGCTGTAAGCTCTCACGCAAAGAGAGAACATTGGGTATTTTTCCCAAAGACAAAACATTCAGATTAAGGGGAAATCTTACTTCAAAATCAGTCAATTTAAAAAGAGACTCCATAAGAAGCTCCGGATCAACCGTACGATTTTTAGGAACCAGCACGATTCTGATATCTTCTGCTGATTCATCTTGGATATCCTCAAGCATTGGCAATCGCCGTGCAAGCAATAACTCTGCTGTTTTTTCAATAAGACGTGACTTTTGAATCTGATAAGGAATTTCAGTCACAACAATCACATAAGAACCACGGCTACCCGATTCCTGATGCCAACGTGAACGCAAACGAAAGAATCCACGCCCAACACGATAAGATTCCTCAATACTTTTTTTAGGCTCAACTAAAATTCCCCCTGTCGGGAAATCAGGACCAAGAACGAATTGATTTAATTCCTCATCATTTACATCGGGATGCGCAATCAAATAGAGCGCTGCATCACAAAGCTCAGCAACATTATGAGGTGGAATAGATGTTGCCATACCAACAGCAATACCAGAAGAACCATTTGCTAAAAGATTAGGGAAAGCTCCTGGTAAAACAACAGGCTCTTCATCTTCTTCATTATAGGTTAAACGAAAATCGATAGCATTCTCATTAATTCCTTCAAGTAACAATGCAGCCACTTCAGTCATACGTGCTTCCGTATAACGCATGGCAGCAGCATTATCACCATCAATATTACCAAAATTGCCTTGCCCATCAACCAACGGATAACGAACAGCAAAACTTTGAGCCAAGCGCACCAAAGCATCATAAATAGACGCATCCCCATGAGGATGAAATTTTCCCATGACATCACCGACAATCCGCGCACATTTCGCATAAGACTGTCCAGGATTTAGTTTGAGAAGACGCATCGCATGAACAATCCGCCGGTGGACAGGCTTCAATCCATCACGTACATCAGGCAATGCACGGTGTGTAATCGTAGAAAGTGCATAAGCCAAATAACGTTCCTGTAAAGCAGAACGTAATTCTATTGGTTCAATATGTTCTTTATCAAAAGGTAAATTCATTTTATCAGACATAGTATTAAAATAACAATTCCCACAATAATAAGAAATTATTTTATAGGATTTATTTAATGAAATCTTCTATGAGTCGACTTTTTTATTAAAAGTCAATTACATAAAAACAAACGCCGCGATTAGAACATGAACAGAAAATTATATCAATTTGAAAAATTTATACATGTCCTTCCCCCTTGTCCTAAGTGATTTATTGAAAGCTTTGTCAAATCCGACAATAATTTAACTGCTCACAAAGAGTTATTTCATCTCTTTTTGGAATGACAAAAGCACCTTTCAAACATCATCTTTTATTATAAAGGTAAATTGTATAACAACCCCATTCAGTTTTTCTATGAAAAACTAAAAAAATATTCAAAGCTTATAAAATTTAAACTTTTCAGAATAAGTTCATAGAATAGAAAACCGTATTATTCTCATAAAAACGAAGAGACACAATTCTCTGCTACAACATTGTAAAAACTTCAACAAAAAATAAATAATATATTGACTTATAAAGATAATTCATTTTTTTCAACTAAAATGAGACTCCCAAAACTTATAGAATTCTCTTATTTCTAATTTATTCATGATAAAACAATCACAATCATTTCCTCACCTATCACAAGGGAGAGAGGCATTATAAAAACAAGGAATAAAAATGCCTCGTAAAGAATCAACACAATGGCGTTTTTGTCTATCTAAATTTCACAAACAGCACACACACATGATGCTCTTGAGAGACATCAAAACTTCACTCTACATAAGAAAAAGATGAAAACAATCCATAATCAACTTTACAAGGCATTGATTTATAATGATAATTCACTGTTTTGTATGTTGAATGAGAGTCTCGAATATCGTAAGATTCTTTCATTTCAAAGCTGTTTATCTTGAATCAATCAAAACCACTCATTTGCACATAACAAGTGGGATAAGTGTGTGGACAAAATTTGTATAAGAAAGGACTAAAAATGGCTCTTATGAACCGTCTTAATGCAAGAGCTGTCGCAACATTAGGGGCTGGCAAATATAACGATGGTGCTGGCTTGTTACTTCATAAGCGTAAAGATGGAGGTGCTCAATGGATTTACCGTTATACCATTCATGGTCGTCGTCGCGAAATGGGCTTGGGTGCCTTGAGAGATGTTTCTTTAAAACAAGCCCGTGAATGTGCAATGCAATGGCGTTCTGTTTTACGTGAAGGGCGTGACCCCATTAAAGAACGTGAGAAACAAAAGCGTGAGGCAATAAGTAATCTCCATTACTTAAAAGATATTGCCTTGGATACTTTTGAAACTCGTAAAGCTGAATTAAAAGGGGATGGGAAAGATGGACATTGGTTTTCGCCTTTACAACTTCATATTCTCCCTAAATTAGGTTGTCTTCCTGTGTCAGAGATTACACAAACAGAAATACGTAATACACTTGCCCCTATCTGGCATACAAAAGCTGGAGCTGCTCGGACAGCATTGATACGTCTCAAACTTTGTCTCAAACATGCTGCTGCATTAGGTTTGGATGTTGATTTACAAGCAACCGAAAAAGCACGCGCTCTTTTAGGAAAACAACGCCATAAAGTCAAAAATTTACCTGCAATGGATTGGAAAGATATACCAGCTTTTTATCAAACACTTTGCGAAGCATCAACCCTAACACAACTGGCTTTGCGTTTGCTTATCCTTACAGGGGTTCGCTCTAACCCTTTACGTCATATTCATAAAGATCAAGTTGAAGGTGATATCTGGACAATCCCTGCTGAGAATATGAAAGGAAAGCGTGATACTACAAAAGAGTTTCGTGTGCCCTTATCATCTGAAGCATTAGACATTTTAAAACAAGCGCGCTCACTTTCTCGCAATGATTTCTTCTTTTCTGCAACCGGTCGCGGTCCCCTTGCTACGAAGTGTATGGCTCAATACATGAGAGACAATAAACTTGAAGCCTGCCCCCATGGATTTCGCTCTAGTTTACGTGATTGGCTCGCTGAAACAACCGATGCCCCCTATGAGGTCGCTGAAACCATTTTAAGTCATACGGTAGGAGGACAAGTAGAGCGTGCCTATCGTCGCACTGACTATCTAGAACAGCGCCGTGTCTATATGGATAAATGGGCGGCATATGTCACAGGTCAATCTTAAGATATGGGGTGCATAACCCCATTATCTGTGGATAACTTTAACTCTCTTTTCTCTCATTCTTTCTCAATAAGATTCATCACGTATCACATTAGAAATTGTATAATAAAATATTGTTTTCTATGAATAAAACATCTTTCTAAATGAACCAAAATGTGGTTAATAAATAGTTATGATTTGTTCTCATTTTTTGATAGAAAGGAAATTATTATGACAGAAAATGATATTCTTTTGACAGACCGTGAAAGTGCAAAATTGCTTCATATGAGTGTCTCAACATTCCGCCGTCATGTTACCAATGGCTCTTTGCCAAAACCTTTAAAATTTGGCTTTTTATCGCGTTGGTTACAATCAGATCTTATCAATGTCATCGAACAAGCAAAACAGCAACGTCAAAGTGACGCGGCATAAAAAAAAACCTTGTCACGTAAGGACGGACAAGGCTTTCTCAAACTCATCACCCTAGAGTTAGCATAATCCGTCCTATGGTGCAATATTCATAGGATAAAAAACATGTTTTCTTATATAAATGCTCGGGACATCACAAATGCCTTGCATGGGGTTTGGCATGGATATTATGGGATAGCCCGTTGTCCTGCTCATGATGATAGGCTGCCTAGCTTATCCCTTTCTCATGGACATGATGGGCGTCTCTTACTTTATTGTTATGCTGGCTGCTCTTTTAGAGAGATCATACAAGCGCTCATCAGAATTGGCTTGCTTGGAAAACAAGCCTTTTTTGATAAAGCTTATGATCAGACGCTCTCTTTATCAAAACAGAAAACAGAGAGAGCAAAAGCAATTTGGCAACAAAGCCAACCAATCAAAAATACTTTAGCAGAAACCTATTTACGTATGCGGGGTATTACATGTGATTTGCCTACTGATTTACGCTTTCATAGCAAATGTCCACACCCCTCTGGGGGGTACACTGCCCGCGTTGGTTGCTCTTGTTAAGGGTGCTGGCTCCTTTGCTATTCATAGAACCTTTTTACAAGCCAATGGCTGCAAAACAGATCAGAAACCAGCAAAAGCCATGTTGGGATCTGTAATGGGCGGTGCTGTGCATTTAAGTCAAGCCAATCCCAAACATCTGGTTATTTGTGAAGGCATTGAAACGGGGCTGTCTCTGCTGTCTGGGTTGTTATCAGAGCCCGTTGATTTATGGGCGTCTCTTTCAACCAGTGACATGATGCGTGTGAATTTACCCCATACAAAAGGACGTCTGACAATTGCAATGGACGGCGATGATGCGGGTCGTAAAGCAGGTTTTACCCTAGCCAAGCGTGCTTATAGCCAAGGCTTTGAGGTCTTTATCATGCAAGCTCCTAACGCTTTAGATTTCAATGATTTTCTCTATTATTCAAGGTAAGTAATATGACAAAAGATAATCAAAATATTTTAGAGAATAATACCCCCGTCAATGATAACGATAATGCTTGTTTAAAAGCCATTCCTTATGAACAAGCCTTGCAACAAAACGGTTGGGGGGAATTACAACAGATTGAGAGTGCTCTTTTACCCGTTGAACCTTTTAATCCATTACAGCTCCCAATGCCATTCATGGACTATATTTATGACGTTTCAGAGCGTCAACAAGCTCCTCTTGATTTTGTGGCTGTCGCTGCTTTGTGTGGCTTGGCTGCTCTCATTGGCAATGGTGTGCGTATTGCTCCAAAACAACATGATGATTGGAAGATTGTTCCTAATCTCTGGGGCGCTCTTATTGGACAGCCTTCAACATATAAAACACCAGCCATGAAAGCCGCTTTAGCTCCCATTACTTACCTTCAAAAGCAATGGTATAAAGAGTGGTTAAAACAGAAAGAAAAACAAGAAATTGAAGAGAGATTTGAAACTTTAGACAAACGAGAAAAGGAAAGACAAGCTCATAAAGCGCTCAAAAAAGGAGATCTTGAAACAGCCCGTGCTCTTTTGTCTGAAACGCTCTCTCAAGACAATGAGCATGATGATGATGTCTCTCGGTTTATTGTCAATGATGTGACGGTCGAAAAGCTTGGAGAATTATTAAAAGAACCCCCCCGTGGTTTATTGTTGGTTCGTGATGAGTTATCTGGTTTTTTAACCAATCTGGAAAGAAAGGAATATCAAACAGACCGTGCCTTTTATTTAACAGCTTTTAATGGCAAAAAATCATACACCTATGACCGTATAGGACGTGGAACCATTTTTATTCCCAATGCAACTATTTCCATTATTGGGGGCATTCAACCTTCACGGATTATTCCCATTATTCAAGCAATGCACCATGGAACAAATAATGACGGCTTATTGCAACGATTTCAAATGCTGGTGTGGCCCGATGAACGAAAAGAGCGTTTATGGGTTGATAGACCTCCCAATCAAAAGGCATGGGAAAGTTATCAAGGAGTCTTTCGTGTATGGTGGGAAAGTTTTCAAAGAACAATCAAAGGGGGCATTTCTCTGCAAGTTTACAAGCACATCTTTTGAAATGGATAAAACCATACCAACCCTTGCGTTGATTTTTGAATTGACCGAAGGAGGCATTTTGAAATAGGCTTGCCTTCACTCACTATGACATTGTGTTGATCACCCTATTTGTTAAGTCATGCAAAACTCATTGTAGAGCCTTGTGATCATTTACCAGATGGTTTTTACCTGCACGAGATGTTTATAAGCGTGATTGGAAGCTTTTAAAGGATAAAGGAATTATTCAACAAACTTTAGAGCTTTTATGCTGTTGCGACTATCTTCGTGAAATTTATGAAGACAAAACCCAAAATGCGGTCGGCCTACAAAACGCTATGAATAGCCCACCTTGGTGAAAAATCATAGGACCACACAATAGAGAAATCTCTTTTGAGAGTTTTTCAAGCCAATCGCTCAAAGCTCTTTTTAGTGATATTCTCTTCATTGCTCTTTTTTCAAAGAAAATGATCAGCGTTCTTCTTACAAAGAGTTTTGTTGCTTTTGGAGAGTTATTCCAATGTTTATGTTATTTTTTAAATAATAAAAAACATTATATTTTAATATTTTTGTTTAGGATTTCGAGCTACTCTATGGAGATTTCTATTTTTGTAAAAAATCCAAACATGCAACAGCATGGTAAAATATATTTTTATGACATTGGTGATTATCTCAAGAGAAAAGAAAAACTTACGATAATAGAAGTTATTTGGGAGTATTGATGGTATTACGTGAATATCAGCTACAATATCATCTGGATTTATATTACTCGTAATTGGCATTTTGGATGCATGGCTCATTTGTTCTGCAAACTATTGAACTTGAATGTTTAATCTATAAAGCTCGGTATTGATGATATTAGAATAAAAGCCATCTTGATTTGTAAGTTTAATCGAATGCAAATTGAGAACATTCGATATAATAACAAGCGTATGCTTCTTAGCTAGCCCCCTTTAAGTAAGATAATAAGGCCACCTGCTATACTGTTCTGATTGGGGTTGAGCTCAGCTTTATAATAAACATCAAGCTTAAAAATACCGTTCGCTTATTTTGAGTTACATCAAGCTGAAATACCTATAATTCTTTCTCATCAAAAATCTTGAATAAAAAAGGCAAGTTGCTGCTTAAATTACTGCTAATATTAAAAAAATCAAAACCAATTTTGCCACCATCTTTGACACTTTTAGTACACCATCTTTGACACTTTTAGTATATGAGATTCCGATATATGAGACAAACACCATATCGTTCTTCCATCGGTATGTCCTATATCTATTCACGAAACATCGCTGCTTCAGAGTGGGAAACACTATATATTTGTAGCAATTTCTTTTAATGTATTCATATCAAAATACAAATCCGATACCTTTCGGCAAAATTTATCAAGATAAATAAACAATTCATCAGAGAGATATATCTTTTTTTCTCGAATTCTCATTAAATCCTCAGTTTTATTATTTAACGGATGCGCTTCAAAGTTACTTGCACGATTTCCTGCTAATTTGGTAGGCATATAATGATTTATGATGTTACAAAAACTACAATCTAAAGGGCCAGAAACATTACTTCCAACCATACCAACGTAGTTATTTTTATTCTCAAAACACTTATATAATTCTTTAATATTACTTGCAAATGGCTTATAGACAAAAGCATTATAGCCATATTCGTGAATTTTTTCATAACCACATTTCACGAATGTCTCATCAGCGATATTTAAGAAACCCAAATTTGGAATTTTTGAAGGAAATTTCATAGGCTGTTCTATTCCAAACAAATTATTCTTATCTATCCTATCAATAAAATAATTCCACTGCTCAAAATTAATACTTGCATTGAAATCAATAATAAATTTTACATTTTTGTTTTCATTAACAATTGCAATTGTATCATCCAAATACTGATTCGATGATTTCAATTTTATCAAATCGTAATTACGTATCTCATCATCAATAATTGCACCTATTCCTATCGTTTTAATAGATTTCATTAATCCAGAATTAATAATTTTAGCCATTTCAACTTTTTTAAAAAAATCTTCCAACCCAAAGAAATAGCTTAAAGAATTTGCAAAGTGTTTACTTTTATTTATTGATCGTTCATTTATAGATTTTATAAAATCGTCCGGCATTTCTCCGTGACTAGGTGACAATGGCAACTCCATAGCAAAGGGCGAAATAACTTTATCCTGAGCAGTAAATAAAATTATCAGTTCTGTTTTTTCAACTAATACACCAGAAGAACTGTGAAAAGAATCCGATAGTTTATATTTATTGGTGTAAACTCTGATGCGTATATCCATATTTTATCTCACAGTCAGAAAAAAAATCCCGTATCATATTTAACTGAAATGTATTCTCATACTTTTTTCTATTTTCAAAATTAACTAAAATGAACTCGGGAGTAGCAATACGTATTAGAGCTAACACTTCTGCCAAATCGAATCTCTCCGATAAAGTAATCGTCACACTATATGGTACGCTATCTTTTTTCATACATTCTATGTTACGCACCCACGTTTGTTTATATTTTTTACTGTCTAGATTTCTTATCTCTGAAATAACATCTGTGCCTATTTGTATCCCTAAAAAGAACGGATTACTCTTTAATAGCTTCAAATATGGTTGAATATAGATGTGCCCCCCTGTTGCAATCCGAAAATATTTTTTACAAATGAGACACATACAAGTATATTTATGAAGTAAATCATAATCGAGCTCAAAAGGCTCTCCACCAGAAAGAATAATAAAATCAGATTTTATGTCATTTATTGTATATAAAGATTCAGGCAACGCGTCATCTCTCACCATATATTCCATCGAATACGGACAATGATTGCAGCCCGCACTGCAATTTTCATTACAAATTACAATATTATCGCCCATGAAATTTCTTATTCAAGTTTATATAATCCAATACTAATTGTTTCATGAAAATATTTTGGTATAGAGAAAGATCAGAAATTTTTTTAGCCACAAACGCTTTTATCATTGGTAAAGCTTCATCCTTTGATATAGACAGCAAATGAGAAATATAGTCTATCCGTTCTTCTAAATTGAGAGATAATCTTGGACTGGTGAAAAATGTTAAGATATCCAATTCCGGACTAGCTTCTTGACATAAATCCCAATCCACTACCATAAAAGAACTATCAGAAGTAACAATGATATTATCAGGATGTAAATCTCCGTGTGATAAGATTATATTCTTGCTTAATCGATCTTGAAAGATCTTATTGATTTGATCAATAATCGCCTTTTGATGTAGCAAATCCATTTGGCTCAATGCAGTACCCCGGATAAACTCCCATTCGACTATTTCATCGCAAAGTGTTATCAAATTTGGTGCAGGATAGAGACTTTGTCGAAAAGAGCCATCCTTGATGTTTTCATTAATGCACGATGCTTCCGGATAAATTTGCCCATAGCAAAACTCTTGATGCTTGCGTTTCAGGAAATGTTGTTTTGACGATTGTGCATTTTCAGGCTGCAACCAAATGATTTCTTGTTTTCTGACAAAAATAATTAAAGCAGACACCCCAAAAATCACAGCCATAATCACTGCCAACCACAAATTAGCTTGCCGGAATGTTGAAAAAACATGACCGTATAAAAAACTGAATGCAAAGGATACAACAGCTGTAATAATGGCTGTAAATGATAAAACAGTCGCGATAGCTTTGGGATCAATCAGTGAATTTATAAGAAGAGACGACAGATAAGATCGATAAGCAGATTTAAAAACACATAGCAGTAAAAATCCTAATATAAGAGCCGCAATGATTCGAAATGACATGAGAAAAAAAGCAATGGTTACCATACAACCAATCATTAAGACGGGAAAAATAGGATTTTGAAACTTTGAAAAATACTTCTGAAACAATATATTGGAACTTGCTGAAAAAAAATTCCCAATGATAAAAATAATCGAAACCAAAATAGCAGGTTGAAATGGCAAAAAATCAGAAAATGCGATAGAAACAGTTCGATTATTAACCAAAATAGCAAAAGCTGAAACTGCACTTAAAAAAATAAGAGTGAAGCGATAAGGACTTTTGACTTCTTTACGGCTGGCGCACATAACTGTGAAAATATTCGGATGAGCGTTGATATGAAAACTATCTAATCCCTTCGTCAGTTTTGAAAACATAAAAATAGCAAAAATTAATGAAAGGACTTGAAAAATCACAGGCAATGCAGGATGCACATAATAAAGTATTCCTCCTAAAAAAATAAGTACCGTTGTCACACTATAGGTAACAGCAGCCACTTCGGACTTAACGGAAAACAGTGTGCGATGCTTTGGTACTACAGAAAAGAGTAAACTATCTTCCGCACCTGAGAAACAAGCGGCTGCTAATGTAATACACAACAAATAAGTGGCGTAAGCAAAATATGCATAATTCATAAAAAGAGCTAAAAAACCGCAAAGAAAGAAAAACAGCCCAGTATAAATAACGCGCTTACTTCCATAAACATCTGATAATAAACCCAAGGGGACTTCTAAGATCAAAGGAAGCAATAAAAAATAACTACCGATTAAAACAATATCCGCTTGCGACAAATGCAATTTTTCCGACAAAAAAAGTGGTAAAACAGCAACCACTAGAGCAGTAGACTTGCTAACACTATAAATCTTAAATTGCTTAACCTTATCCACAAAACACCTTCCCACGACATCCGCTACATGCGCCAGATTCTTTCAAAGATTTTAAAACGCTTTGAGCAGACCAATCTATTGCCTCATAATTTTGTAGATTCCCAAAAGCTTCTGAATAAAAGCAATTTTTTAAATCTCCATTATAGTCCAATACCAAGGATGAAAATGGAAATAAACACATTAACGGCGACGAAACGTACGTAGAATTCTCGCCTAAGTAATAATTAATACAATTTACAAAATTTTGTGACGTCCATGAGATCTTCCTTTCTTGGAACTTTTTATCTATATAAATCTGGAGGGGGGATTCTTTCCTTGATAATTCATCTCTCAAATGAAAAAGTGAAGCGTTTGGCGGAAGAGTTTTGTTTCTTAAAGCCTTAGATCGATCCTTTGTATTATTTTTTCTAGAAAAACTAAATGACGACGTATCGAGCGGGCTGAATCCGATATAATCGACATCTTTGCTTATACAAAAATCGATAAAATTAATAATATTTTCTAGAATCTCTTTGGTAACTGTCGCTCTTATTCCTATACTTTGCAGAGGTTGGAGATTCTTAACTGTTTCAATGTTTTTCCACACGCGATCAAATTTATTCGCCCCCCGTATATCATAATATCCTTGGACACTAGTCGAATCCATAGAAATAACAATTTCTTTTATGTCATACTGTGAAATCCATAAATTTTTATGCAATAAGATGCCATTAGTATTTAATTCAACGGGCAGACCTAGTTCATTCAACGTTAATAAAATATCTTTAAGCTTCGGATGCATTAAAGGTTCTCCCCCAGAAAGCATCACTGAGGCAGCTCCTTTTTCTTTCAACATTCTAAATAAGGGTATTAAACTTTCTGGAGTATGCCAATTTTTTTCCTTAATCTTCCAGCAATCGCACGTGATACAAGGGCTATTGCAATTCTGGATAATATGTATAATAGGTGTTACAGGTACCCATAATTTTTTAAGATCAAAAATCGAATCTGACGCACTAATCAAGTTTTCCTTCTTTAAAAGAAAACCATTCTTTTCTAGTTCTCTTAACAAGATTGAAAAATCTGATGCTAAAATCTCTGTCTCTACATTAAGCTTTGCCGCAACAGTTTCAATTTTCTGATTCTGTAAAAAAACTGAATCAATTAAAATTATAGCTGAATCATTAAGCACAATAGTCTGAAAATCATTTAATCTAGTTATGCTATTCTCGTCGAGATTAATACGAAACATTTCCCCTCCTAAATTGTTTCTTAATAATACAATGGATAAGGGCGCTGCTGCGCCCTTATCCTGCTTTTTTATTTTTTTCTATCTCGCACCAATGGTTTATAACAAGTTAAAGTTGCACTATTCACAGTGCCAATCACCTGCGGTTTTTTATATGACATAATATCCTCCTCATATTGTTATTATGTACCTTATTTATATTCAAGACATTGTGATTTACAACTTTATAATTGTAAAGTCAATTTAACTGTATTATGCAATATTCAGTTTGGGAAACAAATTGGCCTATACCGGTATAAATCGAAAAACTCTTGTGCTCAGCTAATTTCCATTTTAATTAGTAAGTTCATTCAAAAAGTATTATTCCTGATTTCAATGGCTATTTCACTTAAATCGCAATAAGAAATATGCAATGTTCTGCTTTATCAAGTAATTTTAAAAAGATTTTTTGGGCTGAAATAAAGAATAGTTGTTGCGTAAATCAGCTTCTCAGAAGAAAAAATTTTCAATTATTTTTCTGTTTTAATTGTAATTTTGTGAAATACTACTTGCGGTGAAATTACTTTTAAAAGAGGTTCAATTCGACGCCAAAATACAAACTTTTATTTCTTATTAAAGATACAATCATATTGATTTATAATGATAATCTAGCATTCTTTGGTTAAAAACAACAGCATAAAACAATAAAGAAATCTCTTTTGAAGTCTTTAAGACAACCACGCAAAACTCTTTTTATGGCATTCTCATCAAGGAACTTTTTTCCAGAAGCAAATGATCTGAGTGACCTTATCAGAAGAGTTTTGTCAGTCTTATCAGTTCTTTTTAGAACCTATATCATTTTTTTAAATGAGAAAAAATTAAAATCATTATATTTCAATAAGTTAATTTTTGTCTATTTTTCAAAATACAACTTATTAAAACAACCATAACAAATAAATACAACTGTAAATATATATTTGTCAGTTTGTGTCAGTAAATTGAACTGACAAAAGTGATCATTTTACTGAGTAATTAAAAACGTGCTTTATGAAAAGCATATGATCCTTTAAAGCCTTTCAAAAGAAAGGGGTATAATCATAAGAAATGCTATCAAAATCATTATGGTTATGAGTTTTGAAGAGGTTTTGAGTTTTGACGGTTGCTGCTTTTATATAAAAAAATAGCAAAAAATAAAAACGTTATATTTCAATGTGTTAAGATTTTACAGATCTTAAAAAAACAACCTATATCGACATTACAACCTATAAATTCAACTAATAATATACGTTTTGAGGGGGTTTTGACGATTTTTATACCTTCAAAACCTCTCTATAAAATAATTCATAAAACTTATCAAAATACTCATTCTGATATTTTAAAGCCCATGGTGCATTTGTCTTGATTAACAGGTCAATTAACACATCAAATAAACAGCAAATTTCACTATTTTGCTGATCTGACCTCTCTCATGGGCTGTGGATAAACAGCCTTAAAAAAACTTTTGAAAAAAATTTATCCGCTTTTGAATAACTTTACCTCTTCTGATACTCGCTATTTGTCCTAAATGGATTTAATTGACTTCATTTCGATTCTTTTGAAGAGAATTAATCAATAGAATATATTGTTATGGAGTTTATTCTTTATGTCTCACCTTCATAAGTCTGATCATGAACATGTCTCTTTACGCTCTCTCTTAGAATATTATCGTCAACAAGCAAAATCACCTCGTGAATTGGGAACATTGTTTGAAAACCTTGTCATGGCTTATCTTATGCATGACCCTCTCCATTTTGGACGATATGAAACGGTTGAGAGCTATTATGAATGGGCAACAGAGCATGAAGGTTGGAATAAAAATGATATCGGCATTGATCTGGTGGCAAAGCTTCGTCATCAAGAGGGATATGTGGCTATTCAATGTAAGTTTTATAAAGCTGACCATCAGATCAGTAAAAAAGATATTGATAGCTTTATCGCTGCCTCTGGAAAAGACATCTTTAAATATCGTCTTCTCGTCGATACCACGGAAGTGGAATTAAGTGACAATGTCAATGCCATGATCAAAGGACAAGCGATACCCGTTTATCGCATTGACCTTCGTCATATGGAAAACAGTCGTATAGATTGGCAAATATTTGCAACTAAAAAAGAAATTGTTCTTAAATCAATAAAAGAGCCTCGTCCCCATCAAGAAGAAGCCATCAAGAAAGTCTGTGAAGGGTTAAAAGAAGCAGACCGTGGCAAGCTGATTATGGCATGTGGAACGGGCAAGACTTTCACTAGCCTTAAGATAGCAGAAACCATAGCAGGAAAAGGCAAGCGTGTGTTGTTTTTGGTGCCCTCGCTTGCTTTAGTCTCACAAACGATCCGTGAATGGACAGCCGATGCACAAGTACCTTTGCGTTCTTTTGCTGTGTGTTCGGATACAAAAGTAGGCAAGCGTCGTAAAAACCAAGATGATATTGTTGGCATGGAAACATCAGATCTTGTGCTCCCTGCTACCACGGATGCCCAAGCCCTTGCCAAAGAAGCTAGTGAAAACCTAGCAGATGCAATGACGGTTATCTTTTCAACTTACCATTCTATCCAAGTGATTTCGGATGCACAAAAAGAGCATGGTTTACCCGAATTTGATCTGATCATTTGTGATGAAGCGCATAGAACAACTGGGGCTTCATTGGGAAGTGAAGACAATGAATCTGAATTTATCAAGGTTCACGATAACAGCATCATTCGAGGTAAAAAACGGCTGTATATGACAGCAACGCCGCGTATCTTTAGTGATACTGCCAAAAGGCGGGCGGATGAGATTAATGCCGTTCTCGCATCTATGGACGATGAAACGCTTTATGGCAAACAACTCCATCATTATACATTCGCGGAAGCTGTCGATAATGAACTTTTAACTCCTTACAAGATTGTGGTCTTGGGTATTAATGAAACCTATATCACACCAGCCATACAGGAGATTATTGCCAATGAAAACCGTGAAATTGATTTAGATGATGCGGCAAAAATTATTGGCTGTTATAGAGCACTTACCAAAATAGATAAGCAAGCCGCTGTCGATGATGATGATACAGAGCCCATGCAATGTGCTTTAGCTTTTTGCAAAGATATCAATACCTCTCAATATATAACAAAGCTCTTTAATAAAATTATCAAATCTCATATTGATGATTTCCTTCAAACCGTTCCCTTTCTGAACTGTGAAGTAAGACATATTGACGGAACGCAAAGTGTCAAAAAGCGCAATGAGGAACTGGATTGGCTTAAAGAAGATGCTGGGAACAATGTTTGTCGGATCTTAAGCAATGTTCGGTGTCTTTCAGAAGGGATTGATGTCCCTGCTCTTGATGCCATCATGTTTTTACACCCGCGTAATAGCCAAGTCGATGTGATACAGGCGGTAGGGCGTGTGATGCGCCGTGCTCCAAATAAGAAAACGGGCTATATCATTTTACCCATTATCATTCCTTCACACTTAGAAGCCAAAAAAGCTTTAAAAAACAATAAGAGATACCGTGTTGTTTGGCAAGTTTTGCATGCTTTACATTCTCATGATGAAAGGCTTGCTCGGACAATTAATCAAATGTCTTTAGGACAAGATAGCAGCCATACGATTGAGATTATAGAAATTAAGCGTGAGGATGAATTAAAAGAGCTTACCACAACGGTTGATGAGATCTCGATACCATCAAAAGCAGAAAGTTCTGGACGTGTCATTGGAACAGCAGAAAGCAAATCTCAATCGGTATCTGGAGGACAAGGAGACTTATTCCCCCGTTCTGAATTTTTTGATTTTGTCAAAGCCATTTTTCTGGATAGTTTTAAAATCACGGATTATTGGGGCATTTGGGCGAACAATGTTGCTGAGATTGCTCAAAACCATATCAATCATCTTAAAGATATGATTTCCGATGAAAAGAGTGAAGCCTTTCACGCCTTTGATGCATTCCATAAGGAATTAAAGAACAACGTCAACAGTGAAATCAAGCAAGAGGAAGCCATTGAGATGTTAGCGCAACATCTTGTCACGCGTCCCGTGTTTGAAGCTTTATTTGACGGTAATGAATTTGTACAGAACAATGCCATTTCACAAGCAATGGACAAGATCTTAAGAGAACTGGATAAAACGAACATTGAAGAAAAAACCAAAGATCTTGATAAATTTTACAAAAGTGTCACGTTCTGTACAGCAGGTATTACAGAAACTCATGCAAAACAGAATCTTATTATCAAACTTTATGAAAGTTTTTTTGCCAAGGCATTTAAGAAAACCACGGATAGGCTTGGGATTGTTTATACCCCCGTTGAAGTTGTGGATTTTATCATTCATTCTGTTGATGATGTGTTGCGGAATGAATTTGGCAAAAGCTTGGGGTCACGGGGTGTTTCTATTCTTGACCCTTTCACTGGAACGGGTACTTTTATCACGCGGCTTTTACAATCCAATCTCATCAAACCAGAGGATATGGAATATAAGTTCCGTCATGATATCCATGCCAATGAGATTGTTTTACTTGCCTATTACATAGCAGCGATTAACATTGAATCGACTTATCATAGTATCATGAAAGGTGAGTATATTCCTTTTAAGCATATTGGTTTGACTGATACGTTTCAGATGCTTGAAGAGAAAAATCTTCTACAGGAATTATTCAAAGAAAACAGTGAATATTTAGAGCATCAAAAGAAACTAAATATTGAAGTTATCTTTGGTAACCCTCCTTATTCGGTAGGACAAAAAAGCGAAAACGACAATGCAAAGAATACTCCCTACCCGATATTAGATGATCGCATTCGTGAAACTTATGCTGCTCAATCTAAAGTAACAAATATACGAGCACTTTATGATAGCTATATCCGCGCTATTCGTTGGGCAAGTGACCGTATTGATAATGCTGGGGTAATCGGTTTTGTTTCTGGTTCAAGCTATATAGAAAAGCCAGCAATGGATAGTTTACGAAAATCTTTAGCCCAAGAATTTACGAGTATTTATGTGCTTAATTTACGAGGTGATATCCGTAAAAATATGATGAACAAAAATAACGCTCAAGAAGGAGAGAATATTTTTGGCAATGGTAGTATGACGGGTATTGCCGTAACATTATTTATTAAAAATCCCAATGTTTCTGGAGATTGTAAAATTTACTATCATGATATTGGAGATAATCTTTCCACCGAAAAAAAACTTGAGATGCTTCAGTACTTTGGTAGTGTTGGTGGTATTACACGTGAAAACGGTTGGAAAATAATTACACCAGACAAGCATAATGATTGGCTTGGTCAACGTGATGATAGTTTCAAGACATTCCTAGCTCTAGGTATTAAAAAAGGTCATAGTAAAAAGCTCTTTGAAACTTATTCTCGTGGTATTATGAGCAGTCGTGATGCTTGGGTATATAACTCAAGCAGTGAAGTTTTAGCTAAAAACATGAGTAATATGATTACTTTTTATAACAGCGAAGTGAAACGTTTTAATGATGCTTTCCCACATACTGACTGCAAAACACGCGAAAATTCTGTAAACAATTTTGTAAATTTAGATGCAAGTAGAATTAGTTGGAGTCGTGCACTTAAACAACATTTAGCTAAAGGAAAGATTTTTGAATTTGAGACTACATGCCTTACGCAAAGTTTGTATCGTCCATTTACACGACAGTGGCTCTATTATAGTCGTGCCTTTAATGAAATGGTTTACCAAATGCCGCGGATATTCCCTATAGAGCAAGCGGTTGAAAATAAGGTCATACAAATTTCAGGTATGGGAACTCAATCAGGTTTTTCTGTTTTGATATCTAAGTCTATACTTGATCTTCATGTTGTGCATAATGGTCAATGTTTTCCACGCTATATTTACGAAGACACTCCGGTTTCAAAAGATAGAAACAAGAAACAAACTCATTTATTTACGAATTCTATAGAAAAAAGCATCAATGCTGATTTACAAAAGCGTGATGCCATTACTGATGAAGGATTAGCACATTTTAAAGCTGCTTATCCGAATGAAATAATCACTAAAGATGATTTGTTCTATTACGTTTATGGTCTTTTGCATTCGGAAGATTACCGTGCTCGTTATGCTGATAATCTCTCTAAGGAATTGCCTCGTATCCCTTGTGTTAAAAGCACTGATGATTTTTGGAAATTTGTAACAGCAGGACGTGAACTCGGTCATTTGCACGTAAATTATGAAGATGTGGAACCTTATCCAGTGACCTTTAAAAAAGGCAATCCTAAACAGACTGATATCTTTAATCCCGAAAAATTTTACTACGTTACAGAAATGAGATTTTTGGGGAATAGTAAGGAAAAGGATAAATCAACTGTTTTTTACAATAGCAATATCACAATAACAGATATCCCTCTTGAAGCTTATGCGTATATCGTCAATGGTAAACCCGCTCTTGAATGGGTTATGGGACGTCAATGTGTTAAGACTGATAAAAAGAGTGGCATTGTTAATGATGCCAATCGCTATGCTGTTGAAACCATTGGCAACCCTGCTTATCCATTAGAGTTGTTTCAAAGGGTTATTACCGTAAGTTTGGAAACAATGAAAATCGTTAAGAACCTACCAAAACTAGAAATTAGAGAAACTGAATAGACTTGGCTTGCTAAACTCACAAGGGGTATAGAATCTTATAACTATAATCTATACCTCTCTTGTTAAGTTGATTAGATACAATCCTAATATGCGTTATTCTAAAAAGAAATCATTTGCACTTTTAAATACTCTTATTTTGATTGCTTTAAGACTTTTAAGAATTCCCATCTTAAAGTGAATACGCTTCTTTTACATTGCCTTTAAAAGATTATACCGTAATCTAAAATGATAGCTTTATCCTTTTCAAAAGCTTTGTTTAAACAGAATTATGTATATTCATTTTCTTATATTACTTATAGGTTTTTAAGGTTCTTAAAACCCTCAAAACTAAGTACCATAAAAGTCTTGATAACATTTCTTATGAGTTACAAACTATCTTTTGAAAGGCTTTAAAGATTACATACTCTCATAAGACATGTTTTAATCATTCACTAAATGATCACTTTTGTCGCTTCAATGTACTGACATAAACTGACAAATATATATTTACAGTTGTATTTATTTGTTATGGCTGTTTTAATAAGTTGTATTTTGAAAAAATCATAAAACTTAACTTATTGAAATATAATGATTTTAATTTTCTCTCATTTAAAAAAAATGATATAGGTTCTAAAAAGAACTGACAAAAATGACAAAATTTTATTAAAAGGGATTTTGCTCATCTCTATAATTATCATTCTCTCTTTAGATGTTTTCATAAAAAGCAGTAAATCATAATTATCATATATTCTATTTATCATTTCTCTTATGAAAATGGAAAATGATGCCATGGCTATAAAGAACATAACAGCTATAGAGAAAGCAAAAATGCAAATGAAAGCATTTGTTATAAGAGCGCGGTGCTATTAAGGTCGTTTAAATTAAAGCCCCTTATAAATAAAATTCACAAAAAATTTAAAATTCATTTAGTAAAAAAATTGATAGGTTATAAAGATAAAAATACGCATTATGATAGCATTTTTAAATATTATAAATGTATAGATTCAGAAAATAACGCAATCGTTTCATAAAGCCAATAATATAGCTTTAAAAGCATATAAATATAAAAGAAGCAATTGATAAGAACATGATAAATATTTACACATAATGAATTTAAAAAACATAAAAAATATCAAACAAGATAAAATGTATTTGACAATAAATACGTATTTTGTTATATAAATGATCAAGTGATTAACAAACACTTTACGTTAAGCGGATAGGTTACGATACAACCTTTCCTATGTTTTTAAAATACTGGCTGTTTTTTATGTGTTAATTAGCATATAATGACTCTGTCGGGTGTGCTTACATCATACAATACCCTTATGGGAAAAGTGTAAGCAACGGACTTAACGCCGTGTTTGTTAGCGCCCGATGCTTGTTAAGAGCGTCAATAACAAACAATTTTACGTTAAGGATTTAATTATGACAAATATCTCAAAAATCCCCCCCGTTATCTCTAATATTGCAAATGAAACCGCGCCTGTTAATCAACAAAAGCCTGCAAAAAAATACGAATTTACCAATGAAAAATTCACTTTTGATGGTCTTACTTTACACCGTATACGTGCTCTAAGAGATTTTGATGATGTTAAGGCGGGAGACCTCGGCGGTTTTATTGAAAATGAAAGTAACTTATCCCATGATGGCAATTGCTGGGTCTATGATAATGCCGCGGTTCTTTTCAATGCAACTGTTTATGAAAATGCTAAAATTTATAATGACGCGAAAATCTTTAGAGGTGCCAAGGTGTATGGCAATGCTATCGTTAATGGCAAAGCATTGGTTTTTGATACAACCGCTCATATTTATGATAATGCAAAAATTCATGATAACGCTAAGGTCTGTGGGCATGTTTATGGTAATGCCGTAATCAGTGATAATGCTACTATTTCTAATGGTGCCAAGGTTTATGACAATGCCCGTGTCTATGAAAGTGCCTATGTTTGTGGCTATATTTTTGGCAATGCTCGTGTATATGGCAAGTCACGGGTTTATGTCTGGGCGCGCGTTTATGATAATGCCCATGTTTTTTGTAATGCTTGGATTAAGGATTATTCAAGTATCTATGGTCATGCCAAGGTTTCTGGCTCGGCTCGTGTTGGTTGCTTTGTAAGAATTTATGATCATGCCAAGGTCTATGGCAAATCAAATATTGATCATCATGTGCAAATTTATGGCAATGCTGTTGTGAATAGCCGTGCAAAAATTCGTCATGATATCTGTGATGATAATCAGTCACTAAAAGACGCTGCTTAAATAACGCGTGGGCACGGCGGGGGCGCCCTCCTTTAAACATCTCATTTAAAAATTTAAATCTCTTTATGAAGGAATTGTGCTCATGCAAAAGAAGTTTGCACTCACAAATGAAACGCGTGTATTTGGTAATCATGTTCTCTACCGTATTAAAGCATTAAAAGATTTTGCTGATATCAAAGCAGGTACCTTAGGCGGCTTTATTGAAAAGGAAGATAACCTCTCTCATGATGGCAATTGCTGGGTGTATGATGAGGCTCTTGTGTTTAAAAATGGTCACGTTTATGAAAATGCAAGGTTTTTTGGCAATGCTATTACTTGTGGTCATATCTATGGTCATGCGTGGGTTTATGACAATGCTATCGTTGCTAGCTATGTCTATGATAATGCCCATGTTTATGGCAATGCTGTTGTTTCTGATAATTCCCATGTCTATGGTAATGCGCGTGTTTATGGCAAGGCTATTATTTATGATAATGCCTATGTTTATGACAATGCTAGGGTTTATGAAAACGCTCGTATAGCAAATAACGTGCATGTTTTTGAAAATGCCAATATTCATGGAATTGCTGTTATTCGTGAAAATGTCGGCGGGTCTACTAAAATAAAAACCTATACTGAACGTCTCTCTCCTTATGGTGAATTAGAGATTGTCTGGGTCTAATCAATAAAGCAGTGTAAATGAAAGCAGGGGCACGGCGGGGGCGCCCTTCTTTCAAATTTTCCATTCCAAATTTTATCAAACGTTTATCACATTAGATTGTGAGGGTATCTTTATGTGCAAAAAATATGAATTAACCAGTGAAATCAAAAAAATCAAACATGCTCTTACTCGAAATATTATAAACCTTTATCGCATTAAAGCTTTAAAAGATTTCGATGATATAAAGGCGGGGTCCTTAGGCGGCTTTATTGAAAAGGAAGTTAACCTATCCCATGATGGTAATTGCTGGGTGTATGATGAGGCTTGTGTCTACGGTCATGCAAGAGTGTATGAAAATGCAAAAATACGGCATTTTTCTCAAGTCTGTGGTCAAGTTTATGGCAATGCTGAAGTCTATGGAAAAGCTTTTATCTCTCAATATGCTAAAGTTTATGACCATGCTTTTGTCTATGGCAATGCTCATGTTTATGGCAATATTTATGGTAATGCTCATGTGAATGGTAGTGCCCGCATTCTTGCTGATGCTCATATTTATGACCATGCGCATGTTTCTTATGATGCTACGGTTTTTAGTTATGCACGCGTTTATGGTCATGCCAAGGTTTCTGGCTTGGCTTGTATTTATAGCCATGCAAAAATTTATAATTATGCTGTTATTAATGGTCGTGCAAAAATTTATGGCAAGGTCTATGGGAATGCTTGTGTGAGTGGCTCTTGTGAGATTTATGGCTCTGTTTATGGCAATGCTAAAATCTCATATTGTGCAACGATCTGGGGGCGTGCTTATGGCAATGCAAAAATCAACAAAAAAAGCACAGTAAGGTTGGTTCCCAAAAATTGTGAGGTGTATGAAGGCGATAAGCTTGTCAATATACCTGATAAAACAGAATAAAAACACGCATGGGGCGTGCATTCTTTATGGTTATGAACGCATATAAAATGCATTGTTATAAACATATAATAAAAGAGAGAGTAAAATAAAAAAAAAGCCGTGCCAAGTGATATGACGCGGCTTTCAAATGTCTATTCTAATGATTAAAATGAATCATCCACAATGGAGTAATGAATGCATATATACAAAACGTATCATATTGCAAGCGCTCTATTAGAGATATGAAAACTTATCAAAAGAAACGTAAATGGTGCGTATGATCTTTAAGCACTCATTTGAATTATAGAGCCTATAAACGCTTTTATGGCTATCAAACGTATCAATCATAACGTCTTTATCTTAAGCACATTATCAAAACGCTTGGTAGCTTTAACAAAACCCGTTTTTTACATTTACAAGCATTGGTTTTTAAAACAATCTCTCATAAGACAATAAACAACCGCTTTTATAAAATGTAAGATTTTCAAAATTTTGCTCTGCTGTGAAATCTAGATCTTTGTTTTTTCGTAAATGAAACGTTCTTAAGAACAAATGGTAACTAAGTTATAGCTGTTATAAAAAAAGTTTTAAACACTTATAAAGATCTCATTTTATGTTTCAAACGTTTAAAGGTTCATTTAATGAGGTTCTCATAAGCGTATTTGTACTTTTCTTTAAAACCTAATTTCTTTAAAAATTAGCCGGCTCAAATTTGAGTTGGCAATATTAACCACCCCAATTTGGGGGCGTTAACTTTAGAATAGAGCATTCTTTAAACAGCATTATTTTATTAAAAATTTAGTAAAACCCCATGCCTTATGATGTTACAATGGTTTTGAAGTTTATTTGCTTCTCTAAAAAGGGAAGCTAAAATTTCTCAATCCAAATTTGGATTGATCCCATTTGGCTTCGTATTTTTAAACGATAACTTTTAAAACGTTTTTTGATAGCTTGCTTTTATTCATTAAAAAGGCTTTTGATCATAAGATATAACGTTTTGAATTTCATATCTGTTGTAATGATAATATCTATATAATACCTGCCTATCATTTTCTAAATTTTTAGAAACGTTTTAAAAACGATATTGAAATCCTTTATGCGCCCTTATGAATTGAAACCTATAGGCTTATGACAGTTTCAAACGATTACCTTCTTATAGGTAATAAAATATTGCTATAGCATTTTTGGATTTTACGCTTTTCAATTTTGGCGAATATTAATTTGTTCCTTATGCTATTAACAATCCAATCTTTAAAACAAGATGTGATCTTTAAACGTATGTTATCGATAATTCCAAACAACTAAATTTTAAAACAATGCGATTTTTAAGTGATAAAAACGTATCATAAAATTTATGAACTGTTATGAATGATAGCTGCTTTTCATTTCATTTGAATACACACATGCGTTATAATATTTGCATCATGATTTGCTTTTTATGCTCTATTCATACGTGCTAATCTTATATAAAAAATGGTCAAATGAATCACGTATAAAAATGTGGATTCCTAAGTGGATTCATGTAAAATAATTGCAAACAACCTATTGACTTTATTGTGTTTTTTGATATGATATCGAATATCAACTTTATGAGCTATTTTTGTGAGTAGGAGCCATACGGATTCCTAAATCACGTAATTGTGTGGGAGAAACATCAGACGGAGCACTCATCAAAAGATCAAGTGCCTGTTGATTCATAGGAAATAAAGCAACTTCACGCAAATTTTTAACACCTTGCAACAGCATAATGATGCGGTCAATTCCCGCAGCCATACCACCGTGTGGCGGAGCCCCATAATGGAATGCACGATAAAGACCACCGAAACGATCTTTCACAACTTCCTTAGAAAGTCCTACAAGTTCAAAAACTTTAAGCATCATTTCTGGTAAGTGATTACGAATTCCACCTGATGCAATTTCATAACCATTGCAAACAAGATCATATTGAAAAGCTTTAAGAGTAAGAGGATCTTGGGTCTCAAGAGCATTTTCTCCCCCTTGAGGCATGGAAAAAGGATTATGTGCAAAATCAATCTTTTTCTCATCTTCATTCCATTCAAAAAATGGAAAATCAACAATCCAAGCCAAAGAGAAACTCTCTCTATCGAGAAGATCTAATTCTTCCCCTACCCGTGTACGGGCTGCTCCAGCAAAAGATGCGAATTTTTTTGGATCTCCAGCCACAAAAAAACAAGCATCACCACTTTCAAGTCCAAGCTGTATACGGAGCGCTTCAGCTCGCTGTTGACCAATATTTTTGGCGATAGGCCCTGCTCCTTCAAAATTTCCTTTTTCTTCACGCCAAAAAATATAACCGAGCCCTGGTTGCCCCTCGCCTTGTGCCCATACATTCATACGATCACAAAAAGCACGACTTCCACCCGTTTTAGCCGGAATAGCCCACACTTGTGCATTCTCATCATTCGCTAAAATTTGAGAAAAGACTTTGAAACCAGAATTATAAAAATGTTGAGAAACATCTTCCATAATGATCGGATTACGTAGATCAGGCTTATCAGAACCATATTTTTGCATTGCTTCATCATAGGAAATGCGAGGAAAGCTCTGTGTCACAGTTTTTCCATCTGCAAATTCTTCAAAAATAGAACGCATAATAGGTTCCATAGTTGCTAAAACATCTTCTTGCTCAACAAAACTCATTTCAACATCTAATTGATAAAATTCACCAGGAAGACGGTCGGCCCTTGGATCTTCATCTCTAAAACATGGAGCAATCTGAAAATAACGATCAAAACCTGACATCATCAACAACTGTTTATATTGCTGTGGTGCTTGCGGTAGCGCATAAAATTTTCCCTGATGAACACGACTTGGAACCAAAAAATCACGTGCTCCTTCCGGCGATGAAGCTGTCAAAAGTGGCGTCGTAAATTCCGTAAAACCATTATTTTGCATAGCCCGTCTCATAGCCGCAATAATTTCAGTCCGACGCATGATATTTTTGTGCATAGTCTCCCGACGCAAATCAAGAAAACGATATTTTAATCGAATATCTTCTGGATAATCAGGCTCACCAAAAACCGGTAAAGGAAGTTCATCAGATTTTGAAAGAATTTCTACCTCTTGTGCAAAAATTTCAATCTCACCTGTTGGAAGCGTTGCATTAATAACCTCATCAGAACGTGCACATACCTCTCCATCCACACGAATAACCCATTCAGAACGCACTTTTTCAATAACTTTAAAAGCCGGCGAAGCAGGGTCAGCAACAATTTGTGTAATTCCAAAATGATCACGTAAATCCACAAAAAGAATTCCTCCATGATCACGAACACGATGAACCCATCCCGAAAGACGGACTTGTGCTCCTACATCACATCTACGAAGAGCCGCACAATGATGACTGCGATAACGGTGCATGTTTTTTGCCTTTGATTATAATATTCATATGCGCTACAAACGCTTTTTAATAACCATTTGTCAAGATATGAGAATAAAAACTCAAAAATAAAGTCAATAAAGGACAAATTTAATTTATCGAATTATAATAAAATGATGAATCTTATTACACAAACAACAGATCTTGAAATTGCACTTAACGCTCTACGTACCTCTGATTTTGTAACAGTCGATACTGAATTTATCCGCGAGACAACTTTTTGGCCTCAACTGTGTTTAATCCAGCTCGCATCACCAGATGTCACAGTTTTGATTGATCCCATAGCACCAGATATTGATTTACAACCTTTTTTTGACCTTATGATCGATAAAAAAGTTGTAAAAGTTTTTCATGCTGCGCGCCAAGATATTGAAACAATTTATCATCTTGGAGGTGTTATTCCTTCCCCTCTCTTTGATACGCAAATAGCAGGATCAATTTGTGGGTTTGGTGATTCTATCTCCTATGATCAAATTGTACAACGTTGCACGGGGCATCATCTTGATAAATCCTCCCGCTTTACAGACTGGAGTTGCCGACCTTTGTCTGAAAAACAACTGCTCTATGCACTTGCCGATGTAACCTATTTAAGAGATGTTTACCTGTTATTGAAAAAAAGGTTAGAAAAAAATCAACGTGCTCACTGGATGGATGATGAACTAACAATCCTTTTAAATCCTAAAACCTATGATATGCCAGAAGATGAAGCATGGAAAAAAGTGAAAGGACAAATTAAAAAGCCTCGTGAACTTGCTGTATTACAAAAGATAGCAGCTTGGCGTGAACGTGAAGCACGAAGATACAATATGCCACGTCGTCATATCATAAAAGATGAATGTCTTATAGAAATAGCAACCCAACAACCAAAAGATGAATCTGCATTAAAACGATTGCGCAGTCTTAATAAGAATTGGGATAAACTCTCAATTGCTCAATCATTAATCAAAGCTGTCCACGAAGGTTTAGAGGTGGATCTTTCTACTTTACCCCCCATTCCTAAACATAATTCACTCAATGATACGACGGTCGCTGTTATCGATCTGCTCAAAGTGTTATTAAAAATTGTTGCAAGCGAAAACAGCATTGCCCCTAAAATTATTGCAACATCTAATGATTTAGAAAAAATTGCCAATGGAGGAATAAAGAAAAATATTCCCGCTATGAATGGCTGGCGCTATGAAATTTTTGGTAAAAAAGCCGAACAACTGCTAAAGGGGCAGATAGGGTTTTACTTTAACGATGGAAAAATAAGCACAAAACAGCTTTAATTTACATTTTCATTTTTAAAAATCCATTACGCTACTTATTATCTACATAAATTGGTATGCCCTATGGACCAACGCAAATAGGATAACTAAAGCCTACTTCTGACAAAGTTAAAAACTTAAATAGTAAACTCTTATTAAAAATGACAGCTAAATCTTTATCAGGTCAATCAAATAGCAATCTTATTACAAAAATCTAAAAACACAGACAGCTCCTCATTTAAAAGTTTTAAAAAGAAAAAGTTCTTATAATAAAAGCGCATTCGTTACAAAAATAGCAGCCTAGCAATAGGAACAAACAAAGATATAATGCCTCACGTCACCATATCGTATTAAAAAAACTACCGAGATTACAATCTAACAATCAAAACCATTCTCTTGCACGTCATAAGCGGGGCTGGCGTGTGGGTAAAAACTGTACAAGAAAGGACTAAAATGGCTCTTATGAATCGTCTCAAGTGCCAAGGACTGTCGCAACATTGGGAGCTAGCAAATATAATGATGGTGCCGGCTTGCTTCTTCACAAACGTAAAGATAGTGGTGCTCAATGGCTTTATCGTTATACAATTCATGGACGCCGCCGTGAAATGGGCTTGGGTGCCTTGAGAGATGTCTCTTTAAAAAAGCTCGTGAATGTGCAACCGAATGGCGTTCTATTTTACGTGAAGGTCGTGACCCTATTAAAGAACGCAACAAACAAAAACGTGAGGCAATGCATAATCTCCGTTACTTCAAATACATTGCTCTAGATGCCTTTGAAAGCCGTAAAGCTAAATTCAAAAATGATGGAAAAGCTGGGGATTGGTCTTATCTTTACGCCTTCATATTCTCCCCAAATTAGGCTGTCTGCCTGTTTCAGAGAGTATACAAACAGAGATACGCAATACCCTTGCCCCAATTTGGTATACAAAAGATGGAACAGCAAAGAAAGCACTTGAACCGTCTTAATCTTTATCTCAAACATACTGCGCCTTAGATTTGAATGTTGATTTACAAATAACAGAAAAAGCACACTCTCTCTTAAGAAAACAACGCCATAAAACACAAAATTTACCAGCAATGGATTGAAGAGATGTACCATCTTTTTATAAAAAACACTTTGCCAAACAACAACCCTAACACTATTGGCTTTGCGTCTACTCATCCTTACAGGGATTCGCACTTTTCCTTTGTGTCATATTCATAAAATCAAGTGGATGGGGGTATATGGACTATCCCTGCTGAAAATATGAACGGTTTGCATGACGCTACAACAGAATTTCGCGTGCCCTTATCAACAAAGACATCAGAAATTTTAAAACAAGCGCGCTTGCTTTCTCGCAATGTTTTCTTTTTTTCTGCAACCAGTCGTAGTCCCCTTGCTCAGAATTGTATGTCAAAGTATATGAGAAAAAATAAACTTGATGTCTGCCCCTATGGGTTTCGTTCTAGTTTACGCGATTGGCTTACTGAAACAACCGCTCCCCCTTATAAAATCGCAGAAACCATCCTAGGTCATACAGTCGGAAGACAAGTAGAGCGGTGCCCTATCGTCGAACAGACTATCTAGAACAGCGCCGTGTCTATATGGATAAATGGACGGCTTATGTTACAGATCAAAGCTAAGATATGGGATACATAACCCCATTATTTGTGGATGACTTTCTCTCCCTTTTCTCTCATATCGTCTCAATAAGAAGCATAAATAATCACATCAGAAATTATATAATAAAATATTGTTTTTTATAAATTAAATACCTTTCAAAGGATTCGAAAATATGGTTAATAAATGCTTATGATTTGTTTCTATTTTTTATAGTGAAAGAATTTTATAATGACAGAAAATGATATTCTTTTAGCGGGCCGTGAAAGTGCAAAACTGTTTCATATGAGTGTTTCAACATTCCGGCGTCATATTACCAATGGATCTTTACCAAAACCTTTCAAATTTAGTTTTTTATCGCGTTTATTACAATCGAATCTTTTGAATGTCATCGAGCAAGCTAAATAGCAACGTCAAAATGACACAGCATAAAAAGAAAACCTTGTCACGTAAGGATGGACAAGGCTTTTCATTTTCACACGAAGCTTATGACATGCAAAATCCATTCTGTGATGCAAGTAACTGGATAAAAAAATTATATTTTCTTTTATGAATGCTCAGGGCATTACAAATGCCTTACGTGGGGGATGACACGGGCGTTATGGAACAAAAAGCCCCCCCGTTGTCCAGCTCATGATGATAGGTTGCCTAATTTATCCCTTGTCAATGGCACTATTATAAGACATAAAGCCCGAATAAATTAGAAAAAAATCAAAAAATTTCAAAAGCAAAAGGTTTTTTTATTATTTTTGATAACTTCTTTAATCGTCCAAGAGGACGTTCTCCTAATAACCCAGCGTAATTCTTTGGGATCTGCAAAATAATATGATCTGCTTTTTTACGCCACAATAGATGAGGTAAAATACCTGCAACAGAAGCACTAAAAAGATGAGCAATCCGCATAGTTTCGCCAAGAATACGTGCTTTTTCAATTATATTTTGAGTTGCTAATTGAAAAATGGGGAGAGATTCTTTATCAACCAGTAAACTTGTATTGCGAAAAAAAACAGCAAGCGCCGCATAAAGGCGCCCTTCATGAGAAATTCCTGGATAAGATCCTAAAGCTATTTGATTTGCTGCTTCATTGCCTCGATAATCTGGATGTATACGCCAACCAATATCCGCAAGAAGACAAGCGGCTTGACGATAACGGCATTCATTTTCAGTTTCTGAAATTCCAAAAACTTCAAAAGCATTCGTCGTAAAATCAATGAGTTCTTCTGCTTGTTTTGGTGAACGTGCCCGTAAAATAGCCATTTCTGTGCATGCTGCAATGAGAGGATCTGAAAGTCGAAGCGCCTGCGGCAATCGTGAATAAAGAAAACCTTCACGAACGCCAGCACCAGAAAAAATTATCTTTTCAAACTCCATACACTGAATGAGTTCAATAAGAACTATTGCCCCATAAGATAAAAGTTTCCGACGATTCTGAGAAACCGCTGCAATCCCTCTCATATTATCAATATTGCCACGTGCTACAAGACGTAAAAAGTTCTCCATTTCAACGGCATCAACTTCATAGCCATGCATAACAGGGAGCCGATAGTGTTTCATTGCCATATGGAGTTTTGCCAAATTACGCCATGTCCCCCCTACTGCATAAAAATAACGTGCTATACCTTTACGAGTCCGAATAACAGACGATTTATAAAGTTGCTCATGTACAATTTTTGTAGCTACAGCACTATCATTATTTGACATATACTGTAGCCTTAAACCACCCAATGGGAGAGTTATCCCTTCACCAACATCAGAATGATTAATATCAATCAGCTCAAGACTTCCACCACCAAGATCCCCAGAAATACCTTTTGGTTGATAAAAAGTAGACACAACTCCATATGCTGAATACATAGCTTCTTCACTTCCTGAAAGAAGATATATTTTACTTTGCAAAATATCTTCAGCATGCTGAATAAATGCTACGCCATTCTTTGCATCTCGTGCTGCTGCTGTTGCTAAAGTATAGACCTCATCTGCCCCAATCTGTCGACAAAGCGTACGAAACCGTTTCAGTGTTTGCAACGCCATTTTCATCGATTTTTCTTCTAAAAATCCTGTTTTTGCCACACCATGACCGAGACCACAAAGAATCTTTTCATTAAACAAAACCGTTGGTGAGCGAACAAGCCCCTCATAAATAACCAACCGAACAGAATTTGAGCCAATGTCAACAACAGCAACAGGCTTACGCCCTTTTAACCGACCTTGAGCATCTATATATGTCATTGGATTTTAATCTTTATGTATTTCGGCTTGTTGCCGACGCAACGCAATCAAGCGCGAAACAGAAGATTCAAAGGACTCTTTTCTCCCCGCAAAACTTGTATTAGCCATAAAATACTCCTGCGCATTAAACAGACTTTCACCTATCTGCGGTGTGATACGTTTTGATGTTCCATCCTTAAGTATATCAAAGCTTTGTTGATTATCAATGATATTAGCCAACATAATTTGTAAAAGAATTTTTTGACGCACTATTTTATTAAAAACTGGAACCAATATTTCAATACGATAGTCTAGATTACGAGGCATCATATCAGCAGAACCTAAGTAAACAAGTGCATTTTCATTAGGCAAATCTTGACCATTCCCAAAACAAAAAATGCGACTATGTTCAAGAAAACGCCCGACAATTGATTTTACACGAATATTATCTGAAATTCCTAGAATACGAGGACGTAAACAACATATCCCCCGCACAACCAAATCAATTTGCACCCCTGCTTGACTGGCACGATATAAAGCATCAATAATTTCAGGATCAACCAATGCATTAACTTTCATCCAAATAGCAGCAAACCTTCCCTGTTGTGCATGAGCAATTTCTCCCTCAATATGCTCTAAGATACGACCACGCAATGTTAAGGGTGAAAAAGCAATCTTCATTGTTTCATTCGGACGCTCATATTGCGCAATATAATTGAACAATAACGCAACATCATGAGCGATATCATCATCCTTGGAAAAAAAAGAAAGATCCGTATAAGTTTTAGCGTTAATGGGATGATAATTCCCTGTTCCAAGATGAACATAAGAGCAAAGACGTTTTCCCTCACGTCTCACAACCAATGACATCTTGGCATGAGTTTTTAATGCAATAAAACCAAAAATAACTTGAACCCCAGCACATTCAAGATCCCGTGCCCAACGAATATTTGCTTCCTCATCAAAACGTGCTTTAAGTTCTACCAAAGCAGTCACAGACTTTCCCTGTTCAGCTGCTTCAATCAAAGCTCCAACAATTGGACTATCGTTTGATGTACGATAAAGTGTTTGTTTGATTTCCACAACATCAGGATCGCAAGCAGCTTGACGTAAAAATTGGACAACAACATCAAATGTCTCATAAGGGTGATGAATCACAATGTCATTTTCACGAATAGCCGCAAAACAATCCCCTTTATGTTCACGAATACATTCTGGAATACGGGGAATATAAGGAATAAATTTGAGATCATTACGGGGGATAGAAACAATTTCTGATACCATATTAAGCGCTAAAAATCCATCAAGAACATTAATACAATTATCAGGAACAGCAAGACTATTCGCTATAAACTGGCGTAAACTCTCTGGCATTTTTGCGTCAAATTCAACTCGAATAACCTGCCCACGGCGCCGCCTTTTGAGAGCAGTTTCAAAAAAATGAACAAGATCCTCAGCTTCTTCTTCGACTTCAATATCACTATCTCGGATTACTCTAAATGTACCAATTCCTTTAACCTCATAATTAGGAAATACATGTTTAATAAAAAAGCAAATAACATCTTCAGCTGCAATAAAACGAAAATGATTGCCCTCTTGAGGAAGAAGAATAAAACGCCTCAAAAGCATTGAAATAGACAACAGCACTGTGTGTGAGTTATGATCAGTTTCTCCAGACAATTGAAGCGCAATAGAAAGCCCTAAATTAGGAATAAATGGAAAAGAATGGGTAGAATCAACAGGCAAAGGTTTTAAAACAGGAAAAATTGTCTCAAGAAAATACTTTTCAAGCCATGATTTTTCAATTTCTGAAAGATCATCAGAACAAATAATTTCAATATTATTCTTTTTTAATTCATCACGTAAAACATTCAATTCTCGTAGTTGGTGAGCCTGCAGCTTTGAAATCTCAGCTAATACAATATCAAGTTGTTCCTGTGGAGTGTGCCCATCTGCACTGCACGCTGTAACGCGAGCACGAATTTGAGTTGCTAGCCCAGCAACACGAACCATAAAAAACTCATCAAGATTTGCAGCTGAAATAGAAAGAAATTGTAGGCGTTCTAATAAAGGATGTTTCGAATTAGCCGCTTCCATCAAAACACGATTATTAAATTGTAGCCATGAAAACTCTCGATTAATAAACCGTACCGGATTTTTCATTGTTATATTCGATATAGAAATTTTATCTACCACCCTCTGTTCCATATATCCTAAATAATTTTCTTTTATATTTTCTAAAATCCTTGATGAAATATCTCATATAACATTTTATAATATGTTATCATCATAGTAATATATCAATGCCTAACTTTTCTCATCGTGTTTTCATTTAATATTTAAAAATACTTGAAACTATTTCTATGCGCAAAGCGCTAAAAACACGACAATTATTCTAATATAGCATAAAGGAGGAGAAATTTGTCTTAAAAAGCAGCTTGCATTATTATAAGCTTTATTACAAACTCACGCCTATAAAATAGAAGAGCCTAATTATAGCTGATGAGACAATTTATTCTGGAGTTTGTACGCCATGGCTGATCACAATATTCCCCATTTCCAAAATGACCTTGGATATAAAATAATCGAAATTGGTGTGAAAGAATTTATGTGTGTAGGCGCTACACAACCATTCGATCATCCCCATATCTTTATCGACATGGGAGAAGCAGATGAGAAAATTTGCCCTTATTGCTCAACCCTTTATCGTTATGTTCCCTCGCTATCATACGATCAAACAAACCCAACAGGATGTTTATATCATCCAGAAAAGCTATTATAATCGCGTTTTTGGGCTTTCTTAATAACCACTCTTTTAATTCTGCTTGTTTAATATGGAATCATTTGTGAACCGATCGCCCTTCATTGTTGGAGGAGGAATTGCTGGTTTAAGCACCGCTTTAGCACTCGCTCATAAAGGAATTGCAAGCACCATTATCGAAAAGTGTAAGCAACTTGAAACAATAGGCGCTGGTATTCAGCTGACACCAAATGCAACATCTATTCTTGCTCGCTGGGAACTTCTTAACAAACTCACTGAAGTCGCTACAATCCCACATTTTCTTGAGTTAAAAGATGGATTGTCTTTAAAAATACATCTACGGGCTCATCTTATCAATCTAACAGAAAAATATTGGAAAGCCCCTTATATGACGATCCACCGCGCAGCTTTACAACAAATTTTATATGATGCAGTGATTGAAAATCCTTTGATCAAATACAAAGCAGGTGAAACGATTGTATCTTCTACCCAATCTGCAACCAACATTAAAATAAAGACAATAAAAACAGATACAACAACAGAACAGCTTCATTCAACGCCCCTTCAGATCGGATGTGATGGAGTTTGGTCAACATTACGGCAACAATCTCCCTTTCATGAAAGAGCAAATTTTAGTGGCTTTATTGCTTGGCGTGCAACAACAACATTTGATAATCTTCCTCAAAAATTTCGTTCTTCATTGCAAAATATGAAGACAATTACAGCTTGGATGGGACCCAAAAATCATCTTGTTGTCTATCCCATTCAATCGTCAGAAAAAATTTTTAATTTTGTCGCCATTACGCATGGAGAAAATTCAAAAGAAGGATGGGCTCATAAAGGAGATAAAGAAAAACTCAAATCTCTTTTTAAAGGTTGGAATTCAAAAATCTTACAAATCTTTGATCATATCGATGAATGGAGCTATTGGCCACTCTTTCAAATGAAACAAAATCGTTTTATCGGCTTAGAGAGACAAGTATTTGTTGGCGATTGTGCACATGCAGCCTTACCTTTTGCAGCGCAAGGTGCCGCTATGGCAATCGAAGATGCTGCCACATTAGCAGAAGCACTTTCATTGAAAGATTTTTCATTAACGAAAGCACTTTCGCTTTACGAAACAACACGCACCCCCCGTATTGTAGCAGTAAAAAAACGCGGAGATTTCAATAGATTGGTCTATCACGCAACCGGTCCTATAGCAATTGCACGCAATCTCATGATGAAAATTCGTACACCAGAGAGCATTATGTCAGATCTCGATTGGCTTTACATGTATGATGCGATGAATTCCATAAAAAATAATGATAAAAACTTATAAAATTCTTCCAGTATTTTGAATATTACGAAAGAAAGAGATTTTTTGACACTATGACACTATGACACTATGACACTATGACACTATGACACTAAAAAACATCATAATTTACTCAAATAAAAGCAATATTTTTCGAAACCTACAATCCGATTTTAAAAGCTCAATTTTTAGCTCTCCTAAAAGCAAAAACACCACTCAAAATCAGCTCCCATCTTTAATCTTTCTGTTAACTCAATTCTACATCAACAACACCCTGAATTAATTTCATAGCATTTGCGACATGTGAATTTACCTTATATCGCTTAGGAAGCGCAATTTCGACTTCTCGCAATCCATCCTCTTGTATTAAAATAAGCCCAACCTCTCCATTCCCCCCAAGATTTAAATTTTGTTCAATTTGTGGAAGCATATCAACTGTTTTTATAAAAAGACGCATCATTTTATGCTGTTTTAATGATTCCTGTTCCAACGACTGAATTGTTTCAATTCGCAAACTAACTCCTTCAGAACGATTTTCTGCGCTCACCGTAATAATAAAAGATTTCCCGGGTTCTAGCATCTCTTCATAATCCGAGAGTGCCTCAGAAAAGAGAACAGCTTCATATTGTCCACTTGTATCAGAAAAATGAATAATTCCCATTTTTTTACCAGATTTTGTTTTGCGCACGTTTTTTGCCACAACAGTTCCAGCAAGCCGTGCAGCCGTTGCTCCTCCTTTAACGGCATTGGCAAAATTAACCCAAGTCTGAATGCGTTTTTTGTCTAGAATAGCTTGATACTCCTCCAATGGATGCGCAGAAAAGTAAAAACCTATAGCTTGAAATTCTCGATAAAGTTTCTCAGCCAGCAACCAAGGGGTTGTTTGCGATAAGATCAATGGTTCTTTTAATCCGCCTGCCATTCCAAATATATCAACCTGCCCGCTAGAATTGTCATCGAGAATACGAAGTGCACGCGCATGAAGGGTTCCAAGATTGGCTAATAAAACCTCACGTGCAATGTTAAAACAATCAAAAGCACCAGCACAAACTAAACTTTCCATCGCACGCTTGTTAACAATACGAGGATCAACACGCGCACAAAAATCTTCCAGATCCTTAAAAATCTTATCCCCTCGACAAGTAACAATATGATCCACAACAGTTTCTCCCACTCCTTTAATGGCAGCAAGAGAATAATAAATACAGTTATCACCAACCTCAAAAACACGATGAGATGTTTGTATAGAAGGTGCAATAACTTCAATACCCAGCCTTAATGCTTCACGCCGAAAATCATTAAGTTTATCTGTATTCGTCATATCATACGTCATTGAAGCTGCTAAAAACTCAACGGGATAATTTGCTTTCATATAAGCTGTTTGGTAAGAAACAATTGCATAAGCAGCAGCGTGCGATTTATTAAAACCATAATCAGCGAATTTTGCTAAAAGATCAAAGATAATATCAGCTTGATCTTTATCAACACCACCTGCAACAGCTCCATTGACAAAACGCGTACGCTGTTTTTGCATTTCAGCATGAATTTTTTTCCCCATAGCACGACGTAATAAATCGGCTTCTCCAAGCGAATAGCCAGCAAGCACCTGAGCAATCTGCATCACCTGTTCTTGATAGACAATAACACCTTGTGTTTCTTTGATCAGATGATCTATTTTAGGATGAATAGAAGCAATTTCCTCTTCCCCATGTTTGCGTGCATTATAGGTTGGAATATTCTCCATTGGACCTGGACGATAAAGTGCGACCAGCGCAATAATATCTTCAATACGGTCTGGCTTCATTCCAATCAACGCCTTGCGCATACCAGAACTTTCCACCTGAAACACGCCAACCGTTTCACCACGTGCCATCATAGCGTAGGTTGCTTCATCATTCAGAGGGATATTTGATAAATCTATTTTAATCCCCTTTCTGGCAACAAAATCGACTGCCATTTTCAAAACAGTAAGCGTTTTTAATCCAAGAAAATCAAATTTTACCAGCCCTGCCTGTTCAACATATTTCATGTTAAATTGTGTAACAGGCATATCAGAACGAGGATCACGATACATCGGGACAAGCTCCCAAAGCGGACGATCTCCGATAACAATCCCAGCAGCATGAGTCGAAGCATGACGATAAAGTCCCTCCAACTGGAGTGCGATATCTAATGCGCGTCCAACAACGGGATCTTTTTTCTTTTCCTCTTCAAATTTAGGTTCATCCTTAATAGCATCAGCCAATTCTACCTGACTTCCTGGTGTGGCAGGAATTAATTTTGTAAGATAATCCACCTGACGATAAGGAACTTCTAAAACACGCCCCACATCACGCAAAACTGCACGTGCCTGTAACTTACCAAAGGTAATAATTTGAGCAACTTGATCACGTCCATATTTTTTTTGAACATATTGAATAACTTCTTCGCGCCGCTCTTGACAAAAGTCGATATCAAAATCTGGCATCGAAACACGATCTGGATTGAGAAAACGTTCAAAGAGAAGAGAAAACCGCAATGGATCAACATCAGTAATCGTCAATGCATAAGCAACAAGTGAACCAGCACCAGAACCCCGCCCTGGTCCAACGGGAATATCATGAACCTTTGCCCATTTTATGAAATCTGAAACGATAAGAAAATATCCAGAAAATTGCATACGCGTAATAACTGAAATTTCATAATCAAGCCGCTGCTCATAATCTGCAATCGTATACCCTTCAGCTAATCCAATTGTTTCAAGCCGCATCTTCAAACCAGCTTTAGCCTGATTTAACAACTCACTATCTTCTACTTCTAAAGTATTTTCTGAATTAGCAGATTGTTCTATAAAACGAGGCAATATCGGTTTTCGAAGAGGCGTGGCAATATGACAACGCAATGCAATTTCAACACTATTTTCTAAAGCTTCTGGAAGATCAGAAAACAGTGTAACCATTTCATCTTGTGACTTCAAATAATGATCTGGCGTCACACGTTTACGATCTGGATTAGAGACTATTTGTCCTTCTGAAACAGCCATCAGCGCATCATGCGCTTCATACCCTTCTCTCTTCAGAAAAAAGGCTTCATTTGTTGCAACAAGAGGAATTTCATGCGCATAAGCCAATTCAATAAGATCAGCTTCTACTCTCCGATCATAAGAGCCATGCCGTTGTAATTCCACATAAAGACGATCAGCAAAAGATTTTTTCAAATAAATTAAGCGTTCAACAGCATGTTCTTTTTTCTCTTCTGCTAAAGAAAGATTAATAGGCCCTCCCTTGCCTCCCGTTAAAACAATTATTCCTTCACTGTGTGCCGACAACCAATGAGCTTTAATATAAGGAGGATCAGTATCACATTTATCAAGATAAGCACGGCTCACAAGACGAACCAAATGAGCATAACCGGTTTCACTAGCAGCCAACAGAACAATAGAGCAAAAATCAGAAGGATTACGCCATTTAGCCAAACGTGAATGATCATTTTCATCACAAAAATCAACAGTAAGCTGACAACCAATAATAGGTTGTACCCCATGAGAAAGACAGTGCTGTGAAAATTCCAAAGCACCAAATAAATTATTGGTATCGGTAATAGCAACCGCTGGTGCATGATCTGAAATCGTCTGTTGAATAATTTGGGGGATTTTTAAAGCCCCTTCGAGCAAGGAATAAGCTGAATGCACTCTCAAATGAATAAAGCGAGGAAGAGAATTTTTGTTCTCTTGCATTTTATTTTTATTTTTTACCACTCTCACAATTTCCCACTACAAAATAAATGCCAAACAGCACCCCTTATAAAAGAAAAAAACTTCTGTTTATCATAACTTTAAAGCTATAAATTCATCATCCTACATAGGAGCAATATCCCAATTTTATTAATATTTATAAGAGAATTATATCAAGAAAATGCTTCTATTCACAGCAAATAAACAGCTAAAATAAAAAGAAAAATAATATAGCTCATCTAAGCACTTTAATTTTAGCTCCCTTTTATTGTATTTATCTTTAAATATTAATTTTCTTCCTAAAATTCAATGTGTAAGTAAAGCGACCTCCTCTTTATAACTTTATCCCCAAAAAGCTCTTCTAAAGGTCTAGAAAAAACAAAAAGAGCAGGTTAAATTTGCTCATGCCTCCAAGTCTTCTTACCCCTCTTTTTAATTCTATTCGAACTCTTTCTGGTATTACACCTAAAGTCTATGGTTTACTGAGCAAACTCTTAAATGTTAATCCTACACAACGCGAAGCAACTCTTATTGATCTTCTTCAATTAATGCCTCATTCCGTCATAGACCGCAGAATGCGTCCCAACATTGCTTGTGTAACAGAAGGAGACACTGTTACACTCGAAATTATCATCGATCAACATCAACCACCGCCCCGTGGTCACAACAAAATCCCCTATCGTGTTATTGCCCATGATCAAACAGGAAAAATAAATTTAGTCTTTTTTCACGCTCAGCCTCTTTGGCTAAAAAAACAACTCCCTGAAGGAAAAAAAGTCACTGTATCAGGAAAAGTTGAATGGTTTAATGGACAATTTTCAATGGCGCATCCCGACTATATTGCTCCAAGCGAACAATCAAATCAGATTCCTCTCATCGAACCTGTCTATCCCTCTACTGCAGGACTAACTGCAAAGACACTAAGACGCGCCATACAAAACGCTCTTGATTTTATTCCTCTCCTCCCAGAATGGATAGATGAAAATGTGAAAAAACAGCAAAATTTTTCTTCTTTTTCTGTTGCTTTACGCCGTATCCATGCGCCCATTAATACCAACGATCTATCCTTAGAAAGTACAGCACGCAAACGTCTTGCCTATGATGAATTGCTCGCTTGTCAATTGGCGCTAGGACTCGTGCGTTTGAAAACCAAATCTCTTGTTGGCACTTCTCGACCATCAACAGGAATTTATACTAAAAAATTGCTTAATGTCCTCCCCTTTCAACTCACAACCGGACAAAAAAAAGCAGTAGAAGATATCGCGAAGGATCTTGCTTCGCCAGAACCGATGCTAAGACTGCTTCAAGGTGATGTAGGCGCAGGAAAAACTGTTGTTGCATTGATGGCAATGGCACAAATTGCTGAAAATTCAGGACAATCAGCTTTAATGGCACCAACCGAAGTGCTTGCCAGGCAACATTTTTCCACCATTGCTCCTCTTGCCGAAAAAGTCGGATTACAAACAACTCTTTTAACAGGACGAGAAAAAGGGAAATTGCGGACAAATATCTTGAATGATATTCAATTAGGTCAAGTTTCTATTATCATCGGAACCCATGCTCTCATACAAAACAGCATTACTTATAACAATCTTGCCTTAACCATTATCGATGAACAACACCGTTTTGGTGTCCATCAACGTATCGCTCTTACAGAAAAAGGCAATAAACCTGATATGCTGGTTATGACCGCCACGCCCATTCCGCGCACACTTGTCTTAACAGCTTTTGGTGATATGGATGTATCTAAAATTACAGAAAAACCAATGGGACGACAACCCATTACAACAGCAATGCTTTCTTTGAAACGTCTTCATGAGCTTATAGAGCGAATCGCAATTGCATTAGAAAAAGGAGAAAAGCTCTATTGGATTTGTCCTTTAGTGGAGGAATCGACAGCTCTTGATCTCACTTCAATTGAAAACCGCTTTGCATTTCTCCATGAACGCTTTGGTGCACACGTTGGTATGATCCATGGAAAAATGTCTACAGCAGAAAAAGAAGCCGCTATGGCATCTTTTAAATGTGGAAATACACGTATTTTAGTTGCAACCACCGTCATTGAAGTGGGAGTAGATATTCCAGATGCTTCGATCATTATCATCGAACACGCGGAACATTTTGGCCTTTCACAATTGCACCAATTACGTGGACGTGTAGGACGAGGCAATAAAAAATCTTCCTGCATTTTGCTCTATAAAGATCCTCTGACTAAAACAGCAGCAACACGCCTTAATATTATCCGCAATACAGAAGATGGTTTTGAAATCGCTGAAGAAGATTGGCGCCTGCGAGGCGAAGGAGAGCTTTTAGGTACCAAACAATCCGGAGTCCCTGAATTTCATATAGCAAACCTTGCAGTTCATAGCGATCTTTTGTCAATGGCAAGAAAAGATGCTCGTTTATTTTTACAACGCGATCCTCATCTTTCTTCTCAGCAAGGACAAGCTTTACAGTTGCTGCTTTATCTTTTCGGACACGATGATGCTACACGCCTCTTGCGAGCAGGATAACAAAGCCCCTCTAATAAAAAATTAAAATACCTCTCTGTTCAAATACGATTTTCTCTCTTAGAATAAACCATAAATGATCTATACAATCCCTTACCATCTTTATGCTTCATGAAAGAGTGACAAACCAACAACAGCATCTTTTCTTTCAATCTAAATTATTCTTGCATTAAAACAGTAGAAGAAATATTGCGCCTTTTTCTATCATTATATTCACATAGCTGATCTATTTTTTGACAGGTCAGAAAATATTTTTTATTTTATCGTAAAGAATTTAGAAAGAAAAATCCCGTCTCCGATATTCTCGTTCAACAGAGAAAAGTGAAAAAAATAAGCTATCATTATAAATCAATTTCTTACACTTGATTATTCTCCCAAAGATTCAGAAATATACTTTTATTCAACCGTGACTGATTTTGCTAAATTACGGGGTTGATCGACATCTGTTCCTAATAAAACAGCCGTATGATAAGCGATTAACTGAACAGGGAGTGCATAAATAATAGGAGAAATAAATTCTGGAACTTCTGGCAAAGTGATCGTTGATAAAGTCTTAAGACAAGCTACTTCTGCTCCTTTTTTATCGGTTATTAAAATAATACGACCATTACGTGCTACCACTTCTTGCATATTAGAAAAAGTTTTTTCAAACCACCGATCATAAGGTGCAACAACAATAACAGGTATTGTCTCATCCACCAAAGCAATTGGTCCATGCTTCAACTCACCCGCCGCATAACCTTCAGCATGAATATAAGAAAGCTCTTTCAATTTAAGGGCTCCCTCCAAAGCAATCGGATAAGAAGTCCCACGTCCCAGATAAAGAACACTTTTTGCATTCACTAAATCACGACAAATACATTCAATTTTGCTCTCTAATTTTAAGACCTCATTTAAAATACGTGGAACTTCTGCCAATTGTTGAACCAATTGCTGTTCCATTTGAACCGAGAGATAGCCACGTTGTTTAGCAGCACTAAGTGCTAGTGAAGCAAGCGTTGCCAATTGACAGGTAAAAGCTTTTGTTGACGCAACACCAATTTCCGGTCCGGCAAGTGTTGGGAGAATAAAATCAGCCTCCCTTGCCATTGTTGATTGCTCTACATTCACAATTGTTGCTGTTTTTACACCCCGCTCACGACAATAACGCAAAGAAGCCAATGTATCAGCTGTCTCACCAGATTGAGAAACAAACAGCGACAACACATCAGACGTTATAGGAGGTTCACGATAACGAAACTCCGAAGCAACATCATTATCAACACTTAAAGCGGCAAATTTCTCAAACCAATAGCGCGCAACTAAGGTTGAATAATAAGCCGTTCCACAACTCGCAAAAAGGAGACGATGAATATTTTTCCAATCAATCAAATTCTCAAATGATCGAACGGCATAATTTCCAAGATCAAGATAATGCGCCAAATTATGAGAAATCACTTCAGGTTGTTCAAACATTTCCTTGTGCATAAAATGACGATGATTACCCTTAGAAATCAATAAAGCCTCTTCAAGTAATGTTGTCACAGGACGTTTTACCGGTTGATTATATACATCATAAATTTTGACGCCTTCCCGTGTGAGAACAGCCCAATCCCCATCTTCCATATAGCTAATATGATCAACGAATGGTGCCAAAGCAATCGCATCTGACCCCACAAAAAATTCATCTTTTCCATAACCAATTGCCAGAGGTGGACCAGAACGAGCCGCAATCATAAGGTTATCTTCACCTTCGAAAATAAGAACAATAGCAAAAGCCCCCTGCAGCCTTTTCCAACTGGTACGTACAGCTTCTTGCGGAGAAAGACCTTCTTTTAATGCACGCGTTATTAAATGTGCAATAACTTCCGTATCCGTCTCTGTTTCAAAGATATAACCATCTTCTATGAGTTCCTTTTGCAATTCTACAAAATTTTCAATAATACCATTATGAACAATCGCAAGCTTTTCAGTCACATGGGGATGCGCATTGCGTTCAACAGCAATTCCATGCGTAGCCCAACGGGTATGACCAATCCCTAAACTTCCCTCAAGAGGTGTTTTTTTTAATTTTTCTTCTAAATAAACAAGCTTCCCCTCAGCACGTACACGATAAAGATGCCCATTATGGACTGTTGCCACCCCAGATGAATCATACCCTCTATATTCAAGACGTTTTAACCCCTCAACCAAAGAGGACGTAACACACCTCTTTCCAATAATTCCAATAATTCCACACATTAAAAAGCTCCAACCCACATCTTAAGATTTAAATCTTATAAAACAATCCAACAGCCTTTATTTAAAACTATAAATAATAAAATAATTCAAACATGGAGTACGGCAATCTTTAAGAATAAACATCCTATCCATCGTTAGATTCACACGAAACAAAGGAATAGACTGAAAATAATCATTTTTTCTGTTTGTTTTCTAACAAGCGCTCTCGAAATTTTGTCGCATAGCCCTCTTTTATAACCTGTCGTGCACGCCCAAAAGCCATACTGTTCATAGGAATATTTTCAGTAATAACACTTCCTGAAGCAACATAAGAGCCATCCCCTATTACTAATGGGGAAACAAGTGCCGTATTAGACCCAACAAAAGCATAATCACCAATCATGGTTTTATATTTGTTAAATCCATCATAATTGCAAGTAATCGTACCGGCTCCAATATTGGTATGTGCACCAATTTCGGCATCACCAATATAACTTAAATGATTGATTTTAGAAGATTCTCCTACCTTAGCTTGTTTGACTTCACAAAAATTTCCAATCTTTACGGACTTCGCCAACTCTGTTCCAGGACGCAAACGTGCATAGGGACCAATCTGTGCATCCTTACCAACCACAGCACCCTCGAGATAACTAAATGCATGAATAACAGCACCAGATTGTACTTTCACGCTTAATCCAAAATAAACATTTGGTTCTATCACCACCCCTGGTTCAATTTCTGTATCATAAGAAAAATAGAGTGTCTCTGGTTTTAAGAGTGTAACACCCGATAACATTAAATCGCGCGCTTTACGTTTTTGCCACAAAGAATCAGCCTCAGAAAGCTCAAGACTGTTATTAATTCCTACAATATCTTCAAAAGGAACTTCAACAACACGCACATCTAATCCTTCGCGTGTTGCAAGAGCAGCAATATCTGTTAAATAATATTCTTTTTTCACATTGTTATTACCAACCTTCTCTAAAAGAGAAAGTGCATGTTTTCCACGCATAGCGAGTATTCCACCGTTACAAAAAGAAATCTTTTTTTCTTCATCGCTAGCGTCTTTTTCTTCTACAATTGCGATCAATTGACCATTTTTCTCGAGAAGACGCCCATAACCTGTTGGATTTTGGGTATGAAAACCTGCAAAAACAACATCTGCTCCATCAGCAAGCTGTGCACGCATTTGGTGCAATGAATCTTGCTGAATGAGAGGCGTATCCCCCAAAACAATGAGAATATCATCCACTTCCTTTTGCAAAGCTAAACGAGCAGATAAAACAGCATGAGCTGTTCCTAAACGCGCTTTTTGTTCAAAAATCATCGCATCTTTTACAAATGACTGAACAACGTGCGTAACCTCCTTAGCACCAAATCCCACAACGACTGCTAATTGTGAAGAGCCTGCCAATTCTATTTGTTTTAGAACATGGCATATAAGAGGCAATCCAGCAATTTTATGAAGTACCTTAGGCAGAGACGATTTCATGCGTGTCCCTTCACCTGCAGCAAGAACAATAGAAAGACAACTTCTAACCATAAAAACACATAAGACTAACGAGAAAATCCAAAAAAATTCATAATATCGTGCCAACGAATATCTTCAATATAACTCAACGAAGGATAATGTTCTAAAAGCCAAAATGAAAGATCCTGCATAGAGCCTGTTAAAAACAAAATCCCTGTAAGAATAAGAAAAACACCAATAATTTTTTCAACTTTTCCTAAATGAATACGAAAAGCTCCTAAAAATCGCATAAAACTGCTCGAAAATAAAGCTGCCAACATAAAAGGAATAGCAAGACCTAATGCATAAACCGCTAATAGAACAGCTCCCTCTCCCACAGTTTCTTTTGTTCCAGCAAGCGTTATAATAGGGCCTAAAATGGGGCCAATACACGGTGTCCAACCAAAAGCGAAAGCTAACCCAATAATATACGCGCCTAAAGGACCAGCAGGTGTTTTTTTGGTCTGAAAACGCGCTTCACGAAATAAAAAAGCGATCTTGAAAATCCCCAAAAAATTTAAACCAAAAATAATAATGACAATTCCAGCAGCAAGGGCGAACCAATCACGATAATAACCAATGAATTTCCCAATTGTGCTAGCACTGGCACCTAAAGCAACAAAAACAGTCGTAAACCCGAGAACAAAAGCAATAACAGAAGACAATAAAGCCCACCGTATAAAGACTTTCTCATCACGATTTTCTGAACGAAAATCATCAATACCAACACCTGCCATATAGCACAAATAAGGAGGAACTAATGGCAAAACACAGGGCGACAAAAAAGAGAGTGCCCCAGCAAAAAACACACCAACTGTTGAAATTTCAATCAAAACTCATACCCCGTCTCTCATCATAGTTTACCCCCATGAACAACGATCAATCCACATCTTCATCAATTCGTTGCATATTTTGCTCATTCGCCACCACACTTATATCTTCATCATGACCAGAAACGACTGAAAAAACTTTTTGATAGATTTTATCTTTATTTTTAGCAATTGCAATATACTCTCCCTCCGCTAACACGAGTGAAACATAAGCACCAACTGTTTCATAAACGATATCACCAGAATCATTGGCAAGAGACCAACTTGTATCTGCAAGCGCTTCCCCTCCTTCTTGTCGTACCAGCTTTAAGACAATCTGAGCAGCCTGATGTTCAAGGGTAACTTCTGTCATTTTACCAGCATCCACTTGAATATCGGAACGAGCCGTCGCATTAATAGAACCATAATGGGAAGCAACATGGTAGCGTCCAGCTTTTAAACGTACAACTGATTGGGGTTTAACATTTGATAAAATCACCCCCGTATCATCATTTTCTTTTTCATCCTCATAAATGGTAAAACGTAATTCCTTTTCATTCATTACACCATTAAGCAGTGTTGCATTTAAAATGACACCACCAGCCTCAAGATTAAAGTTTTTTACAAGACTCTGTCCATTTTCTAGGCGAATATGGCGCACAGCACTCATATGACCAAATGAGACATGAACAAGATAACTTCCTGGTTCGAGATCAAAACGTGCACTTCCCCCCTTATGGATTGCCACTAATGGTAATTTATTATCAATCCCTAAAATAGGGGCATAAACCCGCCAGACAAGCCCTTTTTCAATACCCGGATGACTATTTGTTAATCGAGCATTCAAAATGAGTTGTGTTTGAGATGCTAAATTTTCTTTTCCCTGCTCTTGAGACTTTACAATAAAACTCCTTGATTGTCCCTGCTGCTGATCTTGCCCTTCTTCTTCAGAAAAAGCACAGTGACTCCAGATCAATAAAGTAAGCACCACGCACAACCATACACATCGGTGCACTATTTTTATAAGAATACCCATTTTCACATTGTTGACCAACATGATATTTTTTTCAAGAAACAATATCACAAAGCCATCATTTTAGATTGAAAAACTTACACCACAACCACATGATGAAACAGCATTGGGATTGTGGATTTGAAAAGACTGCCCCATAAGATCATCAACAAAATCAATCTCAGCTCCTTCCATGAAAGGAAGTGATAGTAAATCAATAAACACAACTGCCCCATTTTTTTTGAGAACGAGGTCATCTTTACACATGTCAGAAACCAAGTCATATTTATAAGAAAAACCAGAACACCCACCACCTTCAACAGAAATACGTAATGCTATTTTATCGGGTTCACGCAAAAGTATCTGTGCAATTTTTTGGGCAGCAACATCTGAAATTTTCACATTCATTTTATATATCCTTGCATTAAACCATCAAGAAAGAGTATCCCATACTCAAAGAGAAGTTTATTTGTCATAAACCACTCTCAATTTTAAAATGATAATGGGCAGCTTGCAATGGATATAGGCAATATCAACTTCAATTACCAATCTCGAGCAGTGTACAGTGCTCATCCGCAAACAAGCCGTGGTAGATTATTCCATGAAACGATGAGCACCACACGCTCACCTTTTCAACGAGATAGAGATCGTATTATCCATTCTAATGCATTTCGACGTCTTAAACATAAAACGCAAGTGTTTATTGCTGATGAAAGCGATCATTATCGTACTCGCCTAACCCATTCCATAGAGGTCTCTCAAATTGCAAGAACATTAGCCCGTGCCCTGTGCCTTGATGAAGACCTTGCCGAAGCCATTGCCCTTGTTCACGACTTTGGACACACGCCCTTTGGCCATGCTGGAGAAGATGCACTTAATGAAGCCATGGTACATTATGGCGGCTTTGATCATAATGCACAAGCATTACGCATTGTCACAAAACTAGAACAGCGCTATGCAAATTTTGATGGACTTAACCTTACATGGGAAACCCTCGAAGGACTTGTAAAGCATAATGGTCCCCTTTTAGGTCCTCACGCGAAGAATAAGGAGGTTCCTATCGATATTTTACAATACAATGCAGAGCAAGACCTTGCACTCGATTGTTTTGCAGGACTAGAAGCGCAATGTGCTGCTATTGCAGATGATATCGCATACAATGCGCATGATATTGATGATGGTCTACGTTCGCAATTTTTAACACTCGATCAATTTGAACATGTTTCACTAACAGCAGCAATATTAAAAGATATAACAGATGAGCATCCCCACCTCGACCAAGCGCGTCGCGGTTACACACTTGTACGAAGACAAATAACAACCATGGTTGAAGATGTTATCAAACAATCACAAGAAAATTTAGCACGCATCAAACCAACAAGCATAAACGATATTCACCAAGCAAAACAAACTATTGTTACCTTTTCACCAACAATGACCGTTTATGAAAAAGAACTAAAAAACTTTTTATTTAAAAATCTTTACTACCATGAACAAGTTCTTAGTCGTCGCAATGCAGCAAAATGCATTGTACAAAAATTATTCAATTGTTATTATGAAAATCCAAATACAATGCCTGAAAGTTGGCAGAGCAAAACAGTGCACTTAAAAAATCAAGAGTTAGCACGTTTGATTGCTGACTTTCTTTCAGGCATGACAGATCACTACGCTCTACGTGAATATCACCGTTTATTTGACCATACAGATAATTTCGTCTAATGGCTTTTGGCATCATCATGGAAGCTAAATATGAATATCTTTAAAAACTTCGAAAAAAAAATTAAGAGATCAATTGAATTATCTGATATAAAAGGAAAAAATGGAGAAGATCTAGATTTATCAAAAATCACTGTTGATCCTCCGCGTGATTCCTCCCATGGTCATTTATCAACCAATGCTGCTATGGTGCTTGCAAAATCTATTGGAATCAATCCACGTGCACTTGCAGATAAAATCATAGAACTTCTTAAAAATGATTCCTCTATCGAAAATATAGATGTTGCCGGTCCTGGTTTTATAAACATAAAGCTTACAAAATTATTTTGGCAAGATGCTATAAAATCCATGCTTGAATCAGGCACTTCTTATGGTCGTATCCCAATGGGACAAGGAAAACGCGTCAATGTTGAATATGTCTCAGCAAATCCGACAGGACCAATGCACGTAGGACACTGCCGCGGAGCGGTTGTTGGAGATGTTCTCTCCAATTTGCTGCAATTTACGGGCTATAACATTACAAAAGAATATTATATCAATGATGCTGGTCAACAAATCGAAGTCCTCGCCCACTCTGTACTATTGCGCTATCGTGAGGCTCTTGGGCAAGAAATTAATGAAATTCCAGAAGGGCTCTATCCTGGAGAATACTTGATACCATTGGGACAATCGCTTGCTCAAGAGTTTGGTGATCAACTCCTCACGATGGATAAAGATGAAGCCTTATCTCTTGTAAAAGAACGTGCAATTCATGCAATGATGACCATGATTCGCGAAGATTTGGCTGCTCTTAATATTTATCATGATATCTTTTTTTCTGAGCGAATGCTTTATGCAGATAATGCACGCGCCATTCGTAACACCATCAACGACCTCACTTTAAATGGTTATATCTACAAAGGAAAACTCCCCCCTCCCAAGGGACAAAATACAGAAGATTGGGAACCAAGTGAACAAACTTTGTTCCGTTCAACAAATGTTGGTGATGACCAAGACCGTGTTTTAGTTAAATCTGATGGTTCTTACACTTATTTTGCTGCTGATGTTGCTTATTTTCGGGATAAATTTAATCGTCATTTTGATGAAATGATTTATATTCTAGGCGCAGACCATGCTGGCTATGTAAAGCGGCTAGAGGCAATGGCAAAAGCAATTTCTGGGGATAAAGCTAAATTAAGCGTCTTCTTATGTCAATTGGTAAAACTTTTTCGCAACGGTCATCCTGTACGCATGTCAAAAAGAGCAGGATCTTTTGTCACTCTACGCGATGTTGTCGAAGAGGTTGGGCGTGATCCTGTGCGTTTTATGATGCTATACCGTAAGTGTGAAGCACCTCTTGATTTTGATTTTGCAAAAGTAACAGAACAATCAAAAGATAACCCCATCTTTTACGTACAATATGCAAGTGCACGTTGTCACTCAGTCTTTCGTCAAGCACAAGAAGCGCTTCATATTAAAAGCTTTTCAAATGATACATTAATCGCCCATCTTCATCGATTAACAGATGACCATGAAATATTGTTAATACGCAAACTTTCTGAATATCCACGTATCATTGAACAGGCCGTCGTTCATAAGGAACCGCATCGATTAGCGTTTTATCTTTATGACCTTGCTTCCAGCTTTCACACCCATTGGAATAAAGGGAGTGAAAATCTCAATTTACGCTTTATTCAACCTGATGATAAAGAGTTATCCTTTGCAAGATTGGGGTTGATACAAGCTGTTATCAATATTTTATCATCAGGACTTACCATCATAGGAGTCGAAGCACCAATAGAAATGCGTTGAAAAAGTTCTATAAATACATACAATAGGTACTCTATTGATAAACTTTTTCATGTATCCTTGCATGAGAGGGGGAAAATTTATAATTTTAATCTAACAAATCAAAATCAACCATTGATTGCACGCAGATGCAAATCACCATGTGAGAAAAGCTATGAGCGATAACGATCGCAAAAATCTACACGAAACAAAACACGATCATGAACACCATGATCCTTTGGAAAGGCTTACGCGCATTTTTAATCCGCACAAACAAAGCGGAAACCAAAATGAGCAATCTTCTTTACAGACAGATCGATCAACATCTCACCCCGAAACATCATCCCATGATGATGATTTTGATTTGTCCTTTCTAGAAGAGGAACTTGAAAATAATTTAGCACATGACTTACCGTTTGATGATCAAAAAAAACAATGGGACTTGCATGCAACCAGCAACGCAACAGCCTCAGATATTGCACAAACTGTTTCTTTCAACCATTCAAAACAAAATAATTTATCTGAAGAGAAATATTCTTCACCTAGCAGTCATGATGAAGAACAAATTTTAGATGAGCTTTCTCCATTACCAATCCCAAAGAATCAATCCCCTCAACAGAAAACAACAGCAACCAGTGCTGATCCGTTTCTTAAAAAAAATAATCTTATTTCACGATCAGAATCAGAAAATTTCTTTTTTGATAAATCTGAAAGGCGCGAAAATAAGAAAGAGATTCCAGAATCTGTTGAACAAACCAATCGGTTTTCACAAACAAATTCACAACAGCCTAAAACTACGAATATACAACAAACTTATGATGACAATCAAAACCTCTATGACACTCCTGTAAACCATCCCTATAAAATTTCAGCTGATCAAGAAAATTGGATCAAAAAAGATTATTCTGATGTCTCCTCTTCTTATCCTGATATCTCCTCTTCTACAGAGGCAAATGAGTTTTTCTCATCTTCTAACCTTATGTCAGAAAGACAAAACACTGCAAGAAATCAAACAAAAAGTACATTCTCCTCACCTTTGGATTCTCCACCAGTTGATAGACAATCTTATTTAAAGGGGGCTTCACAAGAGGATCATACAACCAATTATCCCCATTTTTTTGAAGAAAACCCTTCACAACAAGAAACTTATAGCGAAAAAGTTCCAATATATAATGAGGCTCAAGCCCAATACATCAATAACACCGAAGGTACCTCTAACCCAAATAGAGAAATTTCATATAATGAAAATAATTCAGATGAGTTTCTTTCCTCATCAGCCTCTTTGAATACAAAACAAACGGATGGCTTTTTTGCCCATAACTATACGCACAGAGATACTCCCCCTCCCAATGTTGATACTTATAAATTTTCAGAGGAAATCGTAGAAAAAACTGGCCCTATTATGGTTCCAGAAGTCCCGTATGAAGCGCCAGAATATGATGTGCCAACTAGTGGTGGTTTAGAAGAAGAATTTGCTGATGTACTTAATGTAGGAAATGTCCCAACGGATAATTTTTCTCAAAAACAACAGAAAAATGAGGTTTTTAGTGAGGTTTTTCATCAGTCTATGCAAAATTCAAAAGAAAGTGTTTATATAAACTCTAAAGAACAAAATTCCGACTATTTTTCTTCTGCCAATATGGAATATAATTTTCCCCCTTTTAGCGAGAATTCATCATACACAAGCTCAAATGAAGTTCCCACGCATCCACCAGCTCCTCCTCCCTTAAAAAGTTTTATTTTTGGTAAAACTTTCATTAAAGGTATTTTTATACTTATTTTAATAGGAATTGGATTTGCTGGTTATTCGCACTTTTTTATGCCATCACAAAAAAATGAAGAAACGATCATTATCCACGCTGATAATGCGCCTTTTAAATTCAAACCAGAAACAACTGAACCGAAAAATGATGTTGCACATAATTTAGATATCTATAAACAAACAACTGAACAAAATGAAAAACAAGAAAACACACAACAATTTCTTATTGATAACTCTGAACAACCTGAAAATTTAAAAGAATTAAATTCTGAAGAATCTTCAAACGCTTCATCTTCTTCTTTAAATGAATCTGATGTTGAAGATGCAGTCACAGAAGCCATAAACCATACTATTCCCACGCAAGAAGTACAAACTGTTATTGTAAATCAAGATGGTACAGTTACACTAGCTCCCGTACATCAAACAAAGAGCAAAACTGCTGCTCAATCTGAAGAAAACATTGATCAAACTCCTAATGAACTTCAAGATTCGTCCCTTGTTTCGTCGCATGATTCGGATATAAACAATCAAGAAATAGACCTTGATCTCAAAAATAATATTGATAAAATAATCGCAGAAAATACTTCTAGCTCAAATATTGAAGAAAAATTTATCCCTATTCCTTCTCATGCAGAAAGAAATACACAAGTTGAAACACCCGCCGCATCTCGCCCCACATCACCAAACAGAGTCGCAGCACAAAATTCAGAAAGTTATTACGTACAACTTGCATCTCAGCCAACGCATGAGCTAGCTAGAAGTTCTTTAAAAAATATGAAATCTAAATTTGGATTCCTTATCGGTGCCCGTTCTTTAAATATTCAACCCGCTTTTATACCAGGAAAAGGTACTTATTACCGTGTTCGGATTCAAACACAAGACCGTAATGAAGCCATAATCCTTTGTGAATCCATTAAAAGTTCTGGAGGAAGTTGCTTCATCACACGCTAAACCAATAATGCAACGGTTGTTAAAACCGTTGCATTATTTATTTCCATACCATTTAATTACTTATCAAAAACTTCAGAAATTAAAATCGTCTAATCTTTTTTATGTCTTTGTTCTGACTTTATTCTTTAATCTACGTCGATTTGCGTCCTATCTAAAAGATTATATTTATGAAAAAATCACTACGTACCCTTATAAGTATAAGGTACAGAAGGAAGCGAATTTAAATCTTTTTTGGGCGTTGTTACGCTTTGGCTTGTTTCTGGAGTATTATAACGCGAACTATGTTCAGGAGATTTTGCAAAAAAAGATCCTAAAAAACCAAAAACAAACCAGATAATAACGACCGCAAGAAGAATAGCAAAAATACCCTTAGCAATTGAAACACGTTGTTCACTATCTCTTCTTTCTGCTGCCATACGTTCTTCATATGTGTGATAATTTTTATCAATCATAGTAGATTCCTTTTCTCAATTCCCTTACCTTTTAATTTCTAGACAATATGCATATATGAAATTATTCAGATACCTATTTTGAGAAAACGATAATTATAGAAAAAAGTTCCAGCTTACTTTATAAAGTTGAGAAAAAGAGGTGAGAGTAGAATTAAAATATCTATAATAGCCTTTGAATTCTATAATAAACCTCTTTGTGTTTTATAATAAAACATTGACACAAAGGTTTTGTTAATAATAGAGTTGTGATCAAAATATCTCATTATTTTTATTAATAAAAATGAAACATACTCAAAAGGTTTTTTATGAAATCTCCTATATCGTCGCTTCCCTTTAAAATAGAAAAACACCCATCTCCTCTGTCAGAAGAAAAATGTGAAGAAATTTTAAAAAATCCCGGTTTTGGTCAATTTTTTACAGACCACATGTGTACTATTCAATGGACTGAAGACAAAGGCTGGCATAATGCCATCATTTCTCAATACAAAGCTTTAGAAATTAACCCTGCAAGTACCGTTTTACATTACGGACAGGAAATTTTTGAGGGTTTAAAAGCATATCGAGCAAAAGATGGGCGCATCTTGCTCTTCCGTCCTGATGCCAATGCACAACGCTTTATAGAATCAGCGAGGCGTTTAGCTATGCCAGAATTGCCAAAAGATATTTTTCTGGATGCCGTTCATCAATTAGTAAAAATTGATCAAAAATGGGTTTCTGATCATCCCAACGCTAGCCTCTATATCCGTCCATTTATGTTTGGCAATGAAAACTTTTTGGGAGTCCGCCCTTCTCAAGAATATCTTTTTTGTATCATAGCCTCTCCAGTTGAATCCTATTTCAAAGGAGAAGAAAAATCTGTCAGTGTATGGATTGAAACAGATTATAGCCGCGCTGGTCCAGGGGGCACAGGCGCTGCAAAATGTGGCGGAAACTATGCAGCAAGCTTACTGGCACAAAAGTGTGCAACGCAAAATAATTGTAGCCAAGTACTCTTTCTTGATATGATTGAACATAAATGGATTGAAGAACTTGGTGGTATGAATGTCTGCTTTATTATGGCAGATAGTACACTTGTAACCCCTGCGCTTAACGGCACTATTCTTCCAGGGATAACTCGTGATTCAATCTTAAGATTAGCTCAACAAATGGGATTAAAAATAGAAGAGCGTCCTTATTCTTTTGCAGCGCTTCAAGAAGATGCAAAGAGTGGACACCTTAAAGAAGTCTTTGCTTGTGGTACAGCTGCCGTTGTCACATCAATTGGTCGTTTTAAATATAAAGGGGGAGAATTTATTATTGGAAATGAAACAGTTGGAGAAGTTACAAAGCAGCTTCGTACACAATTGGTTGGCCTTCAAAAAGGGAACATAGAAGATAAAAATGGCTGGGTTCATTCTGTCCAGCTCTCATAATAATAAGATATTCTCATATCTATAAATGCTTCCATGAAAATAGATTCATGGAAGCGTATTTCCTAAAAAACTCCCTCTATTTTTAATGACGAAAAAAGAAAACATTAATCAAATTTTGAATGATCTCTATGCTGCGCTTTAATATTACGGACTGTACCCGTATGGGAGCGCATTACGAGAGTTTCCGTTTGAATGTAACGAGATGTAAATTTAACACCAGAAAGCATATTGCCATCTGTCACCCCTGTTGCTGCAAACAAAACATCACCCTTTGCCATTTCTTCCATTGTATAAGCTTTATTGGGATCACTAATCCCCATTTTAGCTGCACGAGCAATTTTCTCTTCTGTATCTAGCAGCAAACGACCTTGCATCTGTCCTCCAATGCAGCGCAAAGCAGCAGAAGCTAAAACACCTTCAGGTGCTCCCCCAATCCCCATATAGATATCAATACCTGTTTCTTCTGGATCAGTTGTATCAATAACAGCAGCAACATCTCCATCCCCAATCAAGCGAATCGATGCCCCTGTCGCTCGTACTTCATTAATTAATTTTTCATGACGAGGCCTATCCATAATACAAACAACAATCTGATTAACAGCCACTCCTTTAGCCTTCGCAAGAGCATGGATATTATCGGTAGGACAAGCATCTATATCTACTACTCCCTTTGGATAACCAGGACCAATAGCAATTTTTTTCATATAAACATCAGGAGCGTAAAGGAGATTACCTTTTTCAGCAATTGCAACTACTGCCAAAGAATTGGCAATATTTTTAGCACAAAGTGTTGTTCCCTCTAATGGATCAAGTGCAATATCGATCGCCAATCCACTTTGAAGACCTACTTTTTCTCCAATATAAAGCATAGGCGCTTCATCCCGCTCACCTTCACCAATCACCACTGTACCATCAATAGGCAATCGATTAAGTTCCTGCCGCATTGCATCTACAGCAGCCTGATCCGCAGCTTTTTCATCGCCACGCCCGCGCCAGCGTGCAGCAGCAACAGCAGCACGTTCAGTAACACGTACCAATTCAAGCGTCAAAATACGATCAAGTCCATTTAAAATCTTCTGAGTTGTGGGCATATGAAAAAATCCTACCGAATGAATACCAGAAAAAATATGAGTCCTTATTAAATACTAAGAATAAAGTTTTTGGCAAAGATGAAAATTTTCCACAAGAGACAAAAGAACTCAAGCTTGCCTTTTTGTCATTATCAAGAAAGTTATCAATTCTCTGCCATAGGCTCAATACGAATAAATTGAGATTTTGCAACAAGATGTCCATCTTTTTCAATTTCTGCAAGTGCCTGTCGTACATTCACCTCTGTTGTTTCATGCGTAATTAAAATAATTGTTTTTTCAATTTGATCTTCTACAAAAGATCTTTGAACAATCGACTCCAATGAGATGTGATTATCAGCCATATGCCTTGCAACCGCGGCAAAAACACCAGTACGATCATGAACATTTAAACGAATAAAATAACCCCCTGCATGATGAGAAATACGTGCTTTTTTATGAGGAGTAAGTTCTAATGCTGGACGTCTTAAAACAGGTGCATACTGAAAACCAGAACGCGCTTTTGCTATATCAGCCAAATCACCAATAACGGCTGATGCTGTTGCCATTCCTCCGGCGCCAGGACCAGAAAACAGTAATTCACCTAATAAATCACTTTGAATAGAAAGAGCATTGGTTACGCCATTTATCTGTGCAATCATTGAAGATGTTGGTACCATTGTCGGATGAACGCGTTGCTCTATTCCAGAATCCGTTTTTAATGCAACCCCTAAAAGCTTAATCCGATACCCTAATTCATCAGCTGCTCGAATATCAATTTGCGAAATATTATGAATTCCTTCAACATAAACATCATCTAACGAAACAGCTGTTCCAAATGCCAAGCTTGTCAACAAAGCTAATTTATGAGCAGTATCATTTCCCTCAATATCAAAACTTGGATCTGCTTCAGCATACCCAAGTCTCTGTGCATCTGCTAAACAATCTTTAAATGAAAGACCTTCCGTAAACATGCGTGTTAATATATAATTACAGGTTCCATTGAGAATACCATAAATTCGAGATATGTGATTACTGACAAGTGATTCTCTCATCGCTTTGATAACAGGAATTCCCCCTGCAACAGCTGCTTCAAAATGAAGAAAAATACCTTTTTTTTCTGCAATTATAGCCAGCTCTACTCCATGTCGAGCAAGAAGGGCTTTATTGGCTGTTACAACATGATGTCCCGCCTCAAGCGCTCTCTTAACAGCGGTGTACACCACATCCAATTCACCACCAATTAACTCTACAAAAACATCAATCTCATTAGAAGCAGCCAACTCCACAGCTGAATCAAACCATTTTATATCACTGAGATCAATTCCACGATTACGGTTTTTATCGCGCGCACTAACAGCAACGACTTTGATAAATCGCCCACATTGACAAGCTAAACTATTCGCTTTTTCACATAGAGCTCGAACAACTGAAGTACCAACCGTACCAAGTCCCGCAACACCAACTTTTAAAGCTTCTGCCATTATTAACCACTGATCCCTATCTTCACTGAAAAATCGTTTAAATGATGTGCCAATCAACACAAAGAGTACTTACATCCATAAGAACAAAAGAAATACTCCGCTCTATTCACTTCATGTTCTCCAATAGAATTATCCCCGCTTGTTCAATCAACATTCCTAAAAATATAATATTTATTGTCTTCAAAGATTTCAGAATCTTTATAAAATATCTAATTCAGAATAAAAATCTGTAAAACTGATAAATGCAAGTTGCCATAAAGAAAAGTTCTAAAAAATAATCAATAACAAGTTAAAGAATATTAAGGACTTAGTAAGAAAGAATAAAAACATCTCTTCTAAATTAACAAATACGGAACAAAAAACATTCTTTCATATGATAAATTAAGAGAATGGATAAAACAAAGTAGATCAGTAAATAATAACACATTTCTTCCTACCATTCCATAGTTTGAAATATAAATCTTTAATGCAAAAATCTTAATGCACTTATATATCAAAATAGAACCTTACATTAAAGTAAAAAACAAGACTTAATATGTGCACACCATAATTCTGAAATGTTATAAATATGGAGAATAAATTTGCAAAACTCAAATATTTTACCTAAACTTACTGCCACCCCTTTGAAAAACTAGCGAATTGAAATGACAAAAACCTCAATCTACCCTTTACCCATGCTAATTCATTTTCAAATAAATAACCTTCTCAACATTTGAGGGAACAAATGAAGGGGTTTTAATTTTAATTTCCTTATAAACATGTAAAAGTAAAGATAAGAAAAATATTTTTAATATATTCTGTAAAAATTGCTTTAATATTTTCATTTTCATCATACAGAATCTATTTATATTTTTAAAACTGAAACTAAGCTATGGCTTATGCCTCAAAAAACTTTTGTATGATTGGTATTATTTGTTTATTTGGTAATAAATATTGTCTTTTTACTTCACAAATTATACAGTTTTTTGCTTTATGATAAGTTCAAATGAGAAATCTTCTGTATAAAGGCTCTTTCAGGCAAGTTAAATAATATTCTCATGTGCAAGCAAAGATAACAAACGATAAAATATGCAAAAAATAAACACATTTAAAATAATATTTTGATCATTTTTGCCTACTACTCAAACTGAAAAGAAACAATCCAAACAGGAATTGCTCAAAAATTATTCAATAAAACACACTTTTTTCAAAAAAAATGACACAGAGGGCTTGCGAAGTAAAAAGATCCTCTCTATAAGCCTCATCAATGGTTTGCGCCCATCGTCTAGCGGTTAGGACATCGCCCTTTCACGGCGGAAACAGGGGTTCGATTCCCCTTGGGCGTACCATCATCTTTTTTTCTATGTGTAATACATTCATTTTATTCGTATTTTAAAAAATGAGGAATGCATAAATAAAAACCAGGGAATAAGATTTTTAAAGGGATCTCTTCGTAAAAAAGATACAAGAATCATTAGATAACTGATTTCTTTGTTGCATTTCGAGGATAGTGTTTTACTGCGCACAGTTAATAACAATAAAAATCGATAAAATATAAAAATTAGAGGGTTCTAGCTCGTGATCCGGTGAGTTTATAAGCCATATTCTTGCGTATACCGTTAATTTTTAAATTAAAACCAGCCACATCATTTATACGTTTCTTCCAACCTTCAAAACTGAAATTTACCCCAAAACGCATTTTATATGAAGCATTTCTAATTACAGTGCCTGTGCATCACATTAAACTTTTCTATAAACAAGCAGACCGTAATCTTAGAATTGAAATGCGATATAAAAATAGATTCTTATTCACCTAACACAACAAATCAAGAAACTATAATTTAGAATACGATCAACTTATTAAATGGAAACTCTGATAATAAAAATGCATAATCCCTGCCCCCAGTGATCTAACTACCTTATCTATTAAACAGATTCTTCATCAATCATAGAATAATTATAGATTTGCAAACACATCACTTCTTTTCAAAAAACTTCTATTCAAAAATTAAACCCTCCAACAAAATTTACACTCTATTGATAATATATTCTAAAAATTGATAATATATTCTAAAAGCTCATATTTGAATGCTTTTTTCCCTTGTTTTTACTTTTCATTATAAACTTGAAAGTGCTATAAAGTAGTATCGCTTAAAAAAAAAGGACTTCTAATGGCAAAGATCAAAATAGAAAACCCCGTTGTTGAACTTGATGGGGATGAGATGACCCGTATCATCTGGAAATATATCAAAGATAAATTAATCCATCCCTATCTCGACATTGATCTCAAATATTATGATCTTTCCGTCGAAAATCGTGATGCAACCAATGATCAGGTAACAATCGATTCTGCCAATGCTATCAAAAAATATGGGGTTGGTATAAAATGTGCAACCATCACACCTGATGAGGCACGCGTTAAAGAATTTAACCTAAAAAAAATGTGGAAATCACCTAATGGCACAATTCGCAATATTTTAGGAGGAGTCATTTTTCGCGAACCCATTATCTGTAAAAACGTCCCTCGCCTTGTTCCTAACTGGACAAAGCCAATTATTATCGGACGTCACGCTTTTGGTGATCAGTACAAGGCAACAGATTTTAAATTTCCAGGAAAAGGGAAATTAAGTATTAAATTTGTAGGTGATGACAATCAAGTTATTGAACATGATGTTTTTGATGCCCCAAGCGCAGGGGTTGCTATGGCTATGTATAACCTTGACGAGTCAATTCGTGATTTTGCCCGCGCATCCTTTAATTATGGACTACAACGGAATGTTCCAGTTTATCTTTCAACAAAAAATACCATTCTAAAAACTTACGATGGTCGTTTTAAAGATATCTTTCAAGAAATATTTGATACGGAATTTAAAACTGAATTTGAAAACCGTAAATTATATTACGAACACCGCCTCATTGATGATATGGTTGCTTCTGCACTTAAATGGTCAGGGGGCTATGTATGGGCATGTAAAAACTATGATGGTGATGTTCAATCTGATATTGTTGCTCAAGGCTTTGGTTCCCTTGGTCTCATGACCTCTGTTCTTATGACACCAGATGGTAAAATTGTTGAAGCAGAAGCAGCACACGGCACAGTAACACGCCATTACCGTCAGCATCAAAGAGGCGAAGAAACATCAACAAATTCTATCGCATCTATTTTCGCATGGACACGTGGACTGGCGCACCGTGCTAAACTAGATAACAACGAGAAATTAAAAAACTTCGCCAAAACATTAGAAGAAGTTTGTATTAAGACCGTTGAAGAAGGTTTTATGACCAAAGATCTCGCGCTTTTGATTGGACCTAAACAAAAATGGCTTTCTACAACAGGTTTTCTTGATAAAATTGATGAAAATCTTAAAAAAGCTGTGAACAATTAAGTTATCACTTCATTTAAATTCCAAAGCTCTGCGAAAGGAGGGCTTTGAATCTTTTCTTGGCAAATTCAGATAACTGCCTTATAAATAAAAAAGGTCAACTCTTTACTGAATAGCAAAAACAGTGAAAAAAAAAAGCTGGTCTGCACTTTTATTAGGTAAAAATGGTATTCGCTTTTTAACGTTTATAGGCGGTGTAGTGTTGCACGCTACTAACGTTTATGTGGTTATTACTATTTTACCCTCTCTTATGAGTGATCTTGGCGATGGACTGTATTATTCTTGGGTGGCAACTGTTTTTATTACAGCGTCGCTCCTTGGGACTTCGCTTGCAACAAAAATATTAGAGAAAACAGGTCCTCGCAAAGCTTATGTGATCTCTGGTTTTATTTTTACTTTTGGTACCTTCATATGTGCTACAGCTTCGGCTATGCCATTATTTTTAATAGGGCGCTTTATTCAAGGATTTGGAAGCGGCTCTTTACTATCCCTATCCTATTCTATGGTGCGTCTTGTTTTTAGTCCATCTGTATGGTCACATGCATTGAGTATCATCTCTGGAATGTGGGGAATATCAACCTTGTTAGGACCAGCTATCGGTGGCATTTCTGTACATTATGGCGTATGGAGAGCATCCTTTTGGGTTATCGGCATATTAGCGATAATCTTCTTGCTCATAGCTCTTAAAGTTTTACCAAAAGAAAATGAAAGAGAGATTCCAACATCCCCTTTTCCTCTCCTACAACTCTCCATACTCATCTTATTAATTTTTATTATTTCTGCTGGTAGTGCTATAAATACCACAATTGCGCAAATTTGCGGATTAGTTATTGGATTAACCCTTTTCTTTGTTCTAGCAAAGATCGAATCATCCACACTTCATCCCATGTTACCGCATAAATCCTTTTCCTTCTCTTCTGAGTTTTTTTCTATTTATGCATTGATACTCGTTATGACGACAGTCGTGTATAGCGTAGAGCTTTATTTTCCACTTTTTCTTCAAGAGCTTCATGGACAAGCCCCACTTATTGCTGGTTATATAGCGTCACTCATGAGCTTAGGCTGGACATGCGGTTCTCTATCAAGTGCTGGTATATCCGCAAAAAAAGTTCGCAGCATTATTGTGTATTCCCCCATATTAAGCCTTTTCGGTATAAGCAGTCTTTTATGGCTCATTCCAATAAAAGATTCTACATCTGAACATATTTTTATCATTTGCTTAGCATTGTTTTCTATCGGGATTAGCGCAGGCATAGCGTGGCCGCATTTGTTAACACGGATCTTACAATGTGCAAACAATGAAGATACTCTACGTGCTAGCGAATCCCTTACCTCTGTACAGCTATTTTCAGCCGCGTTAAGTGCAACACTTGCAGGAACAATCACCAATTTTGCTGGTCTCTTTAATCCTGGAGGAATAGTAGGAATGATTTCAGCCGCCAAGACTCTTCTTGTCGTACTCATCGGTCTTTTATTTTGTCTTGGTATTCCATTTGCTCTACGCGTTTCCTATCGCATATTAAAAAACCCAACAGGACAATCAAATAACTAAATAAATAAAAAAATATTTTTTCTCTTAATAGTTAAAAGAAATGTTAAGTATGCTTCTCCATATACCATGAGACGCAAAAAATCATTAATCCACACAAAGTCAGAACACTTCCTAAAATAGCTGTATATTCATAACTATAGCCCAATTTTAAAACTAATGCTCCAGATTCTGCACCAAGAGCGTTGGCAATATTAAAAGCAGACTGCATTAATGCTCCTGCCAAAATCTGTCCCTGTAGTGCAACATCCATAATTTTTGTTTGTATAGAAGGCATAGCAGCAAAAGAAGTCCCAACAAAAAAGCATCCTACTGCCGCTGTTAACGGAGCATAGGATAAAAAGAAAAAAAGAAAAAAAACAAATACGCTCCAAAGCATAGAAAAAAATATCATCGGCGAAATACCAATTTTAACAGCTAATTTAGGCCCCAAGAGATTTCCTACCACCATTCCCAATCCAACTAGCGGCATGATAAATGGTACCCACTCAAGTGAAACACCAGAAATATGCATTAATGTTGACTTGATATAAGTGAAAACAGAAAATAATCCTGACGCTCCCACCGAAACCATAAACAAAAGAAGCCATACCTGCTTTTGCTTTAATGCACCCATTTCGTGCAAAGGATTCGTTTTTGGAAAACTTAAATCACAAGGCAAAAAATTCCAAATAAGCAAACAACATAATAAAGCAATCATACCAACAAGGACAAAAGCAATCTGCCAACCAATAAGTTGACCAATCCAAGTAGCACTGGGTGCTCCCAAAACGGTTGCAATTGTTAAGCCAAGCATAACATATCCAACAGCTTTAGAACGTTCTTTCATTTCTACCATTGAAGAGGCAACCATAGCCGCAAGTCCAAAATAGATTCCATGGGGAAGTCCACTGAGAAAGCGTAATACTACTAATATGCTAAAATCAGAAACAAAGGCACTAGCAATATTTGCTAAAGCATAAAAAAGCATCAATCCTATCAAAACAGTTTTGCGTGATACCTGAGCTGTTGCCACAGCTAAAAGAGGTGCTCCAATCACAACTCCTAATGCATAAGCAGAAATATATTGACCAGCGGTAGGAATATCAACATATGAACTTCGTGCCATCTCTGGCAGTAGCCCCATTGCAACAAACTCTGCAGTACCAATAGCAAAACTCCCCACGGCAAGAGCTAAAATTATTAAACGCCGTATTCTCGAATCAATTCCCAATGCAAGAACTTTTTGTTTATAAGAATCCCTCATATCATCACTTCTGGATAAGAGTTTTAACTGTAGATATCTGTAATATACACAAACAAAAATTCAAAACATTGTTATACGCATGCCCAATAGTCCCCAATAAAGTTTTAGAAATATTTTGATATATAAAGCATTTTATGGAGTTTTAAGTAAGTTCTTTAACGGAAAATCTTTGAAAACCTCAAAGTTATAGATGTATTCACCTATTTTTATCGAATCTGCCAGATAATAAAATTTGTCTCCTCTTTTCAGCAGTTCCGATTTTACAGTAAAACCTTTATTTTGCAACGATATCCTATACCCTATAAATAATTCTAAAATTTGTCGAATAATGCACTTCAAACAAGTGAACCACATCTCATCATTATCTTGATACAAAAATAAAACTTCTCACAAAATTATTGTTGCATTATTTTTGTTATCTAAATGCAGATCATCCAAATTGATAAGCTATAATTTCAACTTTACGCCATTCTTATAAATTATTATAGAATCCTTTAAAAACTCTCATGATAATAGTGCTTGGTTTCTAGATTTATTAAATATCCTCTTTTAGGCAGCTTTACCCCTCCCTCCTCTAACAGAGGAATCGCATCAGATATCTAACTCATTATCTTTAAATTAAAATATTCACGTAAATATATATGCTTATTTTCAGATAAATTCTATAAACAGAGCAGAAAACAAATATAATAAGTTTTATTTTAATATATTTATCTATATTTTATAAATATGGTAATTATCGTGATTAATGTTTACATTTTTATGATATAACAAATTTTTTTATTTTATATATTAATAATATTATATAAATCTATTGTAAGTAATACTTATATTAAGATATTAAAATAATGAAAACTTAAAATATACAATTATAATATTTAAAATGTTATAATCTTAGCTTAGTTTTCTTTTAATTTTCTAAAATTTATCTATACGGTTGTATATAACCCATTCTTTACCTTTAGTAATAAAAAACACAAATTAGCTCATAAAAATACAATTTTCATACTTCTTTAAGAGTTCGCTAACGCCTCATTAACATTGTTGCTTTAAAAAGTCATCAGAAACAGAAATAAACTGTTTTTCTCCGGATCAGGTAGCGCGTACCGGAGTAACAGTTTCTGTTTTATATAGTAATTAGAAAAAGAATATATGCCCTATAAAACCGCACTGCTATATCTTAGGATAGTGGAATTTATAATTTTGGAAGGTGTTTCTAATTTCATATTTTTAGCTAAATTTGTAAGTGCAAGAATAAATTCAATAAAAAAATGAAACGTTATATTACGATTAATATTTTAGCGTCCTTGTGCCCATAGCGCACGAGTTTCAGCGCAAAAATCAGCATAACAGCCTTCTTCAATGGCATCACGAATTCCCTGCATCAGTTGTTGATAATAAAAAAGATTATTCCAAGTCAACAACATACCCCCAAGAGATTCACCAGATTTGATCAAATGATGCAAATAAGCACAACTATAATCATGTGCTGCTGGACAAAGTGACTGCGAATCAAGAGGATGTGGATCTTCTGCATAACGCGCATTACGCAAATTAATTCTACCAAAGCGGGTAAAAGCTAAACCATGACGTCCTGCACGCGTCGGCATAACACAATCAAACATATCAACACCACGAGCAACACTTTGTAAAATATCATCAGGTGTTCCTACTCCCATAAGATAGCGTGGTTTATCCTCTGGTAAAATCGGACAAGTAGTATCCAATACTGCTGTCATAACACTCTGCGGCTCACCAACAGCAAGCCCTCCAATAGCGTAACCTTTTAAATCCATTTCTTTTAATGCTTGAGCAGAACGTTCACGCAGTTTCATATTATCACCACCTTGAACAATCCCAAACAATGCTTTATCTGGCTGATCTCCAAAAGCTGTTTTACAACGCTGCGCCCACCGCAATGAAAGTTCCATAGCTTCTTCCATTTCTTTTTCAGTTGCAGGTAATGCAATACATTGATCTAACTGCATCTGGATATCCGCACCAAGAAGTTCTTGAATTTCGATAGAACGCTCTGGACTCATTTCATAGTAAGCTCCATTAATGTAAGAGCGAAAAATCACACCTTGTTCAGTAATTTTACGGATTCCCGCCAATGACATAACCTGAAAGCCACCAGAATCGGTTAAAATAGGTCCACTCCAGCGTGAAAATTCATGTAATCCTCCCAAACGCGCAACACGTTCAGCTCCTGGACGTAACATTAAATGATAAGTATTCCCTAAAATGATATCTGCACCAAGATCACGTATCTGATCCATATACATAGCCTTAACGGTTCCCGCCGTTCCAACAGGCATAAATGCGGGTGTACGAACACATCCTCGCCCCGTTATAATTTCGCCTCGACGTGCATACCCATCTTGAGCAATTTTTCTATAATGAAATGTCTTTATCATAACTCTCGTCTTTTTGATTCCATCAATGCATATCTCTATAGAAAGAAAAAAGGTATCCCCTTACGAGCATTGTCATAAGCTTTATGAATTAATTTTTGATTCGCTCAATATTGTAACCAGCATAAAAAATTAAACGAGATAAAAGAACATTTCTTGTTAAGAAATCACCATAATAAAGTGATAATCTAGCTCCAGAAAAATAGTAAAATCTTTATAATATCATACCTCAAAATACCTACGCTTAACGCACTAAATCCTTAATAGAACTGCAAAATTATTATCACAATAATCTCATCTTCACATACTTCCATAAGCAGTAACTTTGTACGCATAGAAGAAAAATCTGAACGCATTGTACAGCTTACAATATTCTTTACTTTTACAGATAAAAATTTTTCATCTACTGGGCACGGCGATCCTCACGCTTAATAAAAGCGCAAATGAGCATAATCATTTATCCCCTCACAATATTGAGATAATTCACAAAAAAAATTAACGTGTAATAAAAACACTTAAAAAAACTAAAAATGCTTTTTGTAAAGATTCTCAAATACCAAAAACTCTATCGTAACATTAGAGGCTGAAAAAGCGTATGATGGTACCCGCTCTTGCTCCTTCACAAGCTTTAAAGATGGTAGTGCATAATAGATTTATACTATTATAGCTTTAAAACTATAAACGCCATAAACGTCATTGTGGAAGTGAATGTTGATATGCACTGAGAAATGCTTCTTAAAAAACACGTAAATATGCAACATAAGTATATTCCGTTTGGAACGTTCCTCTATTAAAAAGCGAGAAAAATAAAAGCGTAAGGCTATGCATAACCTTCATTATTTAAATGATATTGCTTTAGATACTTTTTAAAAAAGTAAAGCTGAATTAAAAAGGAGATGGCAAGACTAGCCATTTGTTTCACCTCTGCGCCTTTATATTCTTCTAAGATTAAACTGTCTTCTTGTTTTAAAGATTACACCAATGATATATAATATAAAAGCTGTTTTCCTACCTTGCTAGGAAAACTGGAGCAGCTAGTAAGGCTCTTATCCGTATTAATATGTGTTTCAAACATGCTGCTACATTAGGATTGGATGTTGATTTACAAGCAGCAACAAAAGCACACGCTCTCTCAGGAAAGTAACATCATAAAACCATTAATAGACCGACAATGAATTGAAGAGAAATGCCGAATTTTTTATAAAACACTTTTCCAAACAACAACCATAACACAACAGACTTTGCGTTTTCTTATTCTGACAGGTGTTTGTACAAATCCTTTGCATTATACTCTTCAGGAAGATCCGATTGAAGGAAATATATGGACAATTCTTAGCTCGAAATTATAAAAGGTAAGCGTGATACTACAAAAAAGTTTTGTGTGCCTTTATTGATCAGAAAAGAGTATTTTTTCTTAGAAACTTACAATTGAAATCAGTATAATTTACACTATTTTGCATCCGCAGCAATAACGGCTTTGGTAATTGAATCTGGATCTGCAACAGGTTCACCACGTTTAATTTTATCAACATTTTCCATACCTTCAACAACCTGCCCCCATATGGAATATTGACGATCAAGCCACGGAGCATCTGCAAAACAAATAAAAAACTGAGAATTAGCAGAATTTGGATTCTGACTACGTGCCATAGAAACTGTACCACGCTTATGAGAAAGATTTGAAAACTCTGCTGTTAAATTTGGTTTTTCTGCCCCCCCCATACCCGCACGTGATAAATTGAATTTTTCACTATCCTTCTTTCCAAATTGCACATCCCCAGTTTGCGCCATAAAACCATCAATAACGCGATGGAAAATAACATTATCATAAGCACCTTCACGTACCAGTTCTTTAATACGTGCAACATGACAAGGCGCTAAATCAGCCAAAAGATCAATAACAACTCTACCCTTTGTTGTTTCAAGAATTAAAGTATTCTCTGGATTTTTATTCTCAGCCATATGGAAAGCTCCTTTGATTCATTTCTCAACTTGTAAAGTAGCAGCATTAATAACATCAGGATTTTTTACAGATCCATTATTGCTTGTCGTACCTTTTTTTATTTTATCAACAACATCCATCCCCTTTATAACCTCTCCAACAACCGTATACTGACCATTTAAAAAAGCAGCATCATCAAAACAAATGAAGAATTGAGAATTCGCGGAATCCGGATCTTGTGACCGTGCCATCCCAACAGTACCACGCTTAAACGGCTGCTTTGAAAACTCTGCCGGTATATTGGGATAATTTGAGCCACCCATACCAACGCGTTTCAGATCAAAATCTCTACTGCCTTTTTTTCCAAACTTTACATCACCAGTTTGTGCCATGAAATTAGGAATAACGCGATGAAATACAACATTATTATAGGCCCCCTCTTCTGTTAATCTTTTAATTTGCGCAACATGTTTTGGCGCCAAATCAGGACGCAGACGAATAATGACATCACCATCTTTGAGAGATAAAACAAGAAGGCTTGCATCACTCGCTGGACTAGAATTACCGGCGACAGCGGACAATGAAAAAAAACAAAACACACATAACAAAACAGCAAAAATTCTACGAGACACAATTATTCTCCCCTAAAAGATTGGAATTTCGAGCTCAAAGCTTGTGCAATATTGGGCGGTACAAATGGTGTTACATCACCTCCCATAGAGGCAATTTGGCGTACCAATGTAGAAGTTATTGCACGCCCAGAAACGCTTGCCGGCAAAAAAACAGTTTGCAATTCAGGAGCCATAACGCCATTCATCCCTGCCATTTGCATTTCATAATCAAGATCAGTACCATCACGCAATCCACGAATGAGAAATGAAGCACCAACTTCACGCGCCTTCTCAATTAGAAGGTTGCTAAAGGAAAGAACCTGCAATCGATTAGAATCCGCACCAAAAAAGTCTTTCCCTACCTGCGTAATGAAATCAACACGCTCTTCAAAGCTAAAGAGTGTTTTTTTGTCAGCCTGTATCCCTATAGCGACGACCACCTTATCAGCTAACACAAAACACCCTTTCAAAACATCAAGATGACCATTTGTAAGAGGATCAAAAGAACCTGCGTAAAGAGCAATTTTCATGATTTTACTCCATCCTCTTCAAAATTATTTTTCTTCGCTCATATCAACTGTATCAGAATGCTTCTCACCTTCATCATCTAATGAACTCGTATCATCTTCAGGTTCAGAAATACGTTCAACCGATACGACTCTTTCACCTTTGGCTGTATTAAAAATTGTGACTCCCTTAGTTGAGCGCCCAGCAGTACGAATTCCCTCAACAGGAACACGAATAAGCTGTCCTCCATCTGATACCAACATAATTTGATCTTGCGCCTTCACCGGAAAAGCCGCTACTAATTTACCAATTTCAGCTGTTTTAGATGGATCCGTTGCACGAATCCCTTTTCCGCCACGTCCGGAAATCCGGAACTCATAGGACGAAGAGCGTTTACCATAACCAAACTCACTCACCGTCAAAAGCATTTGTTCACGTGCATGAAGTTCTGTATAACGTTCATCTGTTAACTCTGTTTCAGCACCCCCATCTTCCTCATCAAGAGTTACAATATCTTCAACATCAGCATCTGCACCAGAAGCACGCCGTTCATTCATTACACGTTTAATATAAGCAGAACGCTCAATGGACGTCGCCTCGACATGCTCCAAAATTGTCATCGAAATGACTTTATCGCCTTTAGCTAAATTGATACCACGAACTCCCACAGAATTACGCCCAGCAAAGACACGAACATCAACAACTGGAAAACGGATACATTGTCCATTAGCTGTTGTTAGAACAACATCATCATGTTCTGTACAGGTTTCAACAGAAAGAATTTCATCTTCTTCATCAAGTTTCATTGCAATTTTACCATTACGATTAACTTGAATGAAATCTGATAATTTATTACGACGCACAGTTCCACGTGTCGTCGCAAACATAACATCCAATGCACTCCAGCTCGCTTCATCTTCAGGCAAAGGCATAATCGTTGTAATACGCTCACCTTGTTGTAAGGGAAGCATATTGATCAAAGCCCGCCCACGCGATTGGGGTGTCCCCAGCGGCAATCGCCAAACTTTTTCCTTATAAACAATCCCACGTGATGAAAAGAAAAGAACCGGAGTATGCGTATTGGCAACAAACAATCGCGTTACAAAATCCTCATCCTTCGTGGACATACCAGAACGCCCCTTACCACCACGTCGCTGTGCACGATAGGTATTAAGAGGCACACGTTTAATATAGCCACTATGACTCACCGTTACCACCATATCCTCTGGTGCGATCAGATCTTCACTCTCCATCTCAGCGCTACCAAAACCAAATACGGTACGTCGCGGCGTTGCAAATTCCTCACGAAGAGCACTCAACTCATTCTTAACAATACACATAATGCGTACGCGTGATGCCAAGATATCAAGATAGTCAGCGATATCCACGCCAATTTTATTCAATTCATCAGCGATTTCATCACGCCCAAGGGCTGTCAATCGTTGCAAACGCAATTCTAAAATAGCACGCGCCTGTTCTTCAGAGAGATTATAAGTACCATCCTCATGAATAATATGACGAGGATCATCAATAAGTTTAATCAAAGGCGCGACATCCATTGCTGGCCAGCGTCGCTCCATTAACTGTGCACGTGCTGTCTGCGGATCAGGAGCTTTGCGAATAAGTGCTATAATTTCATCAATATTGGCAACAGCAAGGGCAAGACCAACCAAAACATGTGCTCGCTCACGCGCTTTACGCAAAAGATATTTTGTTCGCCGACTGACAACTTCTTCCCGAAATGAAACAAATGCACGAAGCATATCAAGCAACGTCATCTGTTCGGGTTTTCCCCCATTCAAAGCAACCATATTACAACCAAAGGAAGTTTGTAGCGGCGTATACCGATATAATTGGTTTAAAACAACTTCCGCAACGACATCTTTCTTTAGCTCAATAACAACCCGATACCCATCACGATCAGATTCGTCACGCAAATCAGAGATTCCCTCAATGCGTTTATCGCGCACCAATTCGGCCATTTTCTCAATCATCGTTGCCTTATTAACTTGATAAGGGATCTCACTCACAATAATTGCTTGTCGACCACTGCGAATTTCTTCGATCTCAACTTTAGCACGCATAATGATTGAGCCACGCCCTGTTTCATAAGCTGCACGAACACCAGAATGGCCGAGGATAATGCCTCCTGTAGGAAAATCCGGACCAGGAATAATTTCAATTATTTTATCGAGTGTGATATCGGGATTGTCAATCAAAGCGATACAACCATCAACGATTTCACCAAGATTATGGGGAGGAATATTGGTCGCCATTCCCACAGCAATCCCCCCTGACCCATTAACCAAAAGATTGGGAAAACGCGCTGGTAAGACAACCGGTTCACGCTCACGCCCATCGTAATTATCCTGAAAATCAACAGTATCTTTATCGATATCAGCTAAAAGTTCTTCTGAAACTTTTTCTAAACGACACTCAGTATAGCGCATGGCCGCGGGTGGATCACCATCAACGGAACCAAAATTTCCTTGACCATCAATCAATGGATTTCTTAAAGAAAAGTCCTGCGCCATACGCACTAAAGCATCATAAATTGAAGCATCACCATGGGGATGGAATTTCCCCATAACCTCACCAACAACACCAGCAGATTTACGATATGACTTATTGAAAGAAAGCCCCATCTCATTCATAGCATGAAGGATACGTCGATGAACAGGCTTAAGACCATCACGAACATCAGGGAGTGCACGTGAAACAATCACGCTCATCGCATAATCGAGATAGGAGCGTTGCATTTCATCAATAATACTGATTGGTTCAATACCGGTTAGCACATCACGTTCTGGGTGTGGAGTAAGATCGGTCACAATTTTAAAACTTTCAAAAAAGAATCATTTCACTTTATTTATATCGAAAAATACACCAAAATGCTAATTTCTCCCCCATGACAAAAAAGAAATTTAACAATATTTTTCAATATGTTATTAATTTATGTTAAAATTACCAATAATAATCAACAATTTTCACTTCGCTAAACTTCAAAAATCTGAAACAAACAAATCATAAAGTAATCATAATACGACAAATAAAGACTCTTAAAAAGGTACGTCATCATCTAATTTGTGTGAAAAATTTTCTCCCAATTGATTATTATTTTGACCAAACGTATTTCTCTGATTTGAGTTACTATCGGCAAAGCCACCACTATAACTCCCCCCTTGACTTGCTCCTTGCTCCCCGCCCGCGGCTCCCCGCCCATCAAGCATTTGTAATTCGCCACGGTACTTTTGCAAAACAACCTCTGTTGTATAACGGTCATTTCCATTTTGATCTTGCCATTTTCGTGTCTGTAACTGCCCCTCAATGTAAATTTTGCTGCCTTTTTTTAAATATTGCTCTGCAACTTTGACAAGGTTTTCATTAAAAATAACAATATTATGCCACTCAGTGCGTTCTTTTCGCTCATTTGTATTCCGATCACGCCAACTTTCTGAAGTAGCAATACGCAAATTTGCCACTTGGTCACCAGAATTCAAACGGCGGATTTCAGGATCCGCACCAAGATTACCAATCAAAATAACTTTATTAAGGCTACCAGCCATCGCATAAACTCCAAAATTTTAATTCGTAAAATACTCTGTTTTATAACAGTTATAACCATCTCGACCTTCAATTTACATGTCTGCAATTGACCTTCAATATGGATATTGCTATCCTTTCCCAATATTGTATCCGTGTAATTATAACAAAAGATGATAAAGACGCATAGTTTATTCCACCACGAGAGAATAAAAAGCTGCTTATTTGTATTTTTCTTTTCACAAAACTTATACCTTCCTTTAACATTAAAGCAGTTAAACACATTGTAATTCTAAAAAACAGTTTTATTCCATTTTAGGCGCTCAGTTTTTGTCACATATGCCAAGGATAAAATATGACTTATCAAAAATATATCTCCATTCGCGGTGCACGTGAGCATAACCTTAAAAATATTGATCTCGATCTGCCTCGTGACAAACTTATTGTTATAACAGGACTTTCCGGATCAGGAAAATCATCCTTAGCTTTTGATACAATTTACGCTGAAGGACAACGCCGCTATGTCGAAAGCCTTTCAGCCTATGCACGCCAATTTTTGGAAGTCATGCAAAAACCCGATGTAGACCGCATAGACGGTCTCTCTCCAGCTATCTCCATTGAACAAAAAACAACCAGTCGCAATCCTCGTTCAACGGTAGGTACCGTTACTGAAATCCACGACTACATGCGTCTTCTCTTTGCACGTATTGGTATTCCTCATTCTCCAGCGACAGGACTTCCTATTGAAAGCCAGACCGTAAGCCAAATGGTGGATCAAATTATGTCCTTACCAGAAGGAACACGAATTTTTATTATGGCACCCTTGGTGCGAGGACGAAAGGGAGAATATAAAAAAGAGCTAATAGAACTTTTAAAAAGAGGATTTCAACGAGCTAAAGTTGATGGCGAATTTTATGAAATCCCTGACATTCCACCTCTTGATAAAAAGTATAAACATGACATAGATGTCGTGGTAGACCGCATTGTTGTACAAAAGGATATCACCTCTCGCTTGGCTGATAGTATAGAAACCTGTTTACAACTAGCAAATGGACTTGCCATAGCTGAAATGGCAGACCAACCTTTGACACAAAAAGAAACGACAAAAGAATCTGCTCATAAATCAAAAAATGATACACACAAACGGCTCATTTTCTCAGAAAAGTTTTCCTGCCCTATATCTGGTTTTTCTATTCCTGAAATTGAACCTCGCCTTTTTTCGTTCAATAATCCTTTTGGGGCCTGTCCTCTCTGCGATGGATTGGGTATCAAAAAGGCAGTGGATCCACTAAAAATTGTGCCAAATAAAAATCTTACCCTAAAGAATGGAGCTATTGCTCCTTGGGCTAAATCGGATTCACTTTATTATAGACAAACCTTAGAAGCATTAGGAAAAGCTTACGGTTTCAAACTCACAGATCAATGGTGTGAACTCTCTAATGAAGCACAACAGGCTATTCTCTACGGTACAAAAAAAGATGAAATTTCTTTTATCTATAAAAATAATTCTGGTTCGCATAAAACGACCCAACCTTTTGAAGGAATCATCCCCAATATGGAGAGACGCTGGAAAGAAACCGATTCTGCTTGGTCTCGAGAAGAAATCGAACGTTATATGTCTTCTTCGCCTTGCCCAGCTTGTCATGGTTATCGTTTAAAACCAGAGGCACTTGCTGTAAAAATCCACGGAATGCATATTGGGCAAATATCAGATCTTTCTATTCTAAAGGCAGATGATTGGTTTGCCAATATTCATCAATATCTCACAGAAAAACAACGTAATATCGCCATACGTATTTTAAAAGAAATTCGCGAACGCTTAGCTTTTTTAAATCATGTAGGATTGGAATATCTTACCTTGTCTCGAAATTCAGGAACGCTTTCAGGTGGAGAAAGCCAACGCATTCGGTTAGCATCCCAAATTGGTTCTGGTCTTACAGGCGTTCTTTATATTTTAGATGAACCATCTATCGGTTTACACCAACGCGATAATGAACGCCTTTTGGAAATGCTGCGTCATTTACGCAATCTTGGCAATACAGTTATTGTTGTTGAACATGATGAAGATGCTATTCTCACAGCAGATTATGTTGTCGATATGGGCCCTGCCGCGGGCGTTCATGGTGGAGAAATCATAGCGCAAGGGACACCACAGGAAATTATAGAAAATTCAGCCTCTCTCACAGGGCAATACCTTTCAGGAAAAATGGCTGTTAAAATACCCGCTGAGCGACGCAAAATATCAAAAATGAAAACACTTAAAATCATCGGCGCCAAGGGAAATAACCTCAAAAATATCAATGCGAACATCCCTCTTGGAACCTTCACATGCGTAACCGGTGTTTCTGGAGGAGGAAAATCAACATTTCTTATTGAAACGCTTTTCAAAGCAGCTTCACATCATATCATGGGCTCTCATCACAGCCCTGCCAGCTATGACAAAATTGAAGGATTAGAATTTCTTGATAAAGTCATTGATATCAACCAGTCCCCCATTGGACGCACCCCACGCTCTAATCCCGCAACCTATACAGGCGCTTTTACACCGATTCGTGAGTGGTTTGCCGATCTTCCAGAATCAAAAGCCCGTGGTTATAAAGCTGGGCGTTTTTCATTTAATGTTAAAGGAGGACGTTGCGAAGCATGTCAAGGTGATGGAGTCATAAAAATTGAAATGCACTTTTTACCCGATGTCTATGTTACTTGCGATGTCTGTAAAGGAAAACGCTATAATCGAGAAACACTAGAAATAAAATTCAAAGGACAGTCTATAGCCGATATTTTGGATATGACAATTGAAAAGGCAGAGGAATTTTTCCAAGCTATTCCCGCTATTCATAATAAAATGGAAACTCTCATTAAAGTAGGATTAGGTTACATAAAAGTAGGACAGCAAGCAACCACACTTTCTGGTGGGGAAGCACAACGTGTGAAACTTGCGAAAGAACTTTCACGTAAAACAACAGGACGTACACTCTATATTTTGGATGAACCAACAACAGGTTTACATTTTCACGATATTTCCAAACTTCTTGAAGTGCTGCATGAACTAGTCGAGCAAGGCAACACAGTTATAGTCATTGAACATAACCTTGATGTTATAAAGACAGCCGACTGGATTATTGATTTAGGACCAGAAGGTGGAGATCGTGGTGGCGAAATTGTTGCAATTGGACGCCCTGAAGACATCATTAAGGTTCCCGCTTCCTATACTGGAAAATTTCTAAAAGATGTTTTACTGCGCCCCTCTCTCTATAATTCCAATTCTTAAAAACGCTTTCCATTGTAAATACAGCATACGAACAAAGCCTGTGCTTTTATTGTTACCTGTAAACACCAACACCTAAATTCCAGTGGTGCAACATGTTTAAAGCAAAGACTGAAACAAGTTAGCGCTTTATAAGCTGTTTCAGTTTTCGTATTGCCCATAGGAACGCGCGCATAATTGCGTATTTATTCTCTGTTTTTTTATATCTGAAACGGCCAAACAGCCCAATTTGGAAAGAATACGAAGTTTTAAGGGGATAAATTAAGTTCCTATCTTTACATCTCCTTTTAATTTATCTTTACGATTTTCAAAGGCATCCGCAGCAGTATCTTATAATAAAGAGTGCCCATTGCTTCACGCTTTTGTTTATCGCGTTCCTTAATGGAATCACATTCCTCACGAAGAGACAAAACGCCCCAAACAAAATATATTTGCGTTGCCAATTCACACATCTGTTTTAAAGAAATATTTCTCAACGCTCTCAAGCCCATTTCACGACGGCACCTAATGCTATAATGAGAAATCCATTATTGTACACCACCATCTTTTCCAATATTTGTCTTCCCCTACTCCCTAATATTGTAAAACCTTTAGTTATCGAAAGCTTTCATAAAAAGCATTTTATTTTTTTCAAATATTTTTATCCACACACTCGTACTATTCATGATATACAAAGGCATCGTTTTGATTGATTGACGATAAAAAGATCTAAAATGAGAAAATCTTACGCTATTAGAGTTTCTCATTCAGTGTAGAAAACGTCGAATTATCATTATAAGTCAACGTATTATCTAACAAAAAAGAAACAAAACTTTTTTATTATATTATTTTAATTCTTGTACAAGAATTGTAAGATTTTTTCCAAAAAAACAGTATTTGACTTTATTCTACAAAAGAAACTCTCCTAAAAGAGTATAGAGTGTCATTATTTTCGACTTTTTGTGCACAAAGTATCTGTTGGACATCTTACAGTTGTCAATATAATGTGATGCAGTCTAAAAAGACAAAATAACGTTGGAGATAATTTCAGCATGAAAAAAATTGAAGCCATTATAAAACCTTTCAAACTTGATGAAGTGAAAGAAGCGCTTCAAAAAATTGGGTTACATGGTATTACAGTAACAGAAGCGAAAGGTTTTGGTCGTCAAAGGGAACATACAGAACTTTATCGTGGCACGAAATATGTTGTTGACTTTCTACCTAAAGTAAAGATTGAAATTGTTGTGTCCGATGAAAAACTAGAACAAACTGTTGATGCAATACGTAAAGCAGCTCAAACAAAACATATAGGAGATGGAAAGATATTTGTCTTTTCCATTGATGATGCCATTCGTATAGGCACGGACGAAACCGGTATCGATGCCCTTTAATAAATAACGAGAAAATTCACTTTTTTATCTATCTCAACGCCATATTAAGGAAATTGAATATGACAACCGCATCAGATATTATCAAACAGATTACAGACAACGAAATCCGTTTTGTTGATTTACGTTTTACTGATCCACGAGGAAAATTGCATCACATTACAATGGATATCGCAGAGATCAGCGAAGATACTTTTAGTGATGGTGTCATGTTTGATGGTTCTTCAATTGCTGGTTGGAAAACAATTAATGAATCTGACATGGTTTTAATGCCAGATCCAGAAACAGCACATATTGATCCTTTTTTTGCTCAATCTACTTTGGTCATATTTTGTAATGTACTTGATCCTGTCTCTGGTGAATTTTATCGTAGAGATCCTCGTTCTATTGCCAAAAGGGCTGAGGTTTATATGAAATCTTTAGGCATTGGAGATACAATCAATGTAGGTCCAGAAGCAGAGTTTTTTATCTTTGATGATGTGCGCTATAAAACGGATCCTTACAATACAGGGTTTAAACTCGATTCAAGTGAACTTCCCTCCAATGATGATACGGAATATGAAACAGGCAATCTAGGACATCGCCCACGAATAAAGGGGGGCTACCTTCCTGTTCCGCCGATTGATTCCTGCCAAGATATGCGTTCTGAAATGCTCACAGCACTCAAAGATATGGGCGTACAGGTCGAAAAACACCATCACGAAGTAGCAGCAGGCCAACATGAATTGGGTATTCGTTTTGATACACTCGTTCGCGAGGCTGACAAGATGCAAATTTTTAAATATGTTGTACATCAAATAGCAAACAGTTATGGGAAAACAGCAACCTTCATGCCAAAACCAGTTTTTGGTGATAACGGCTCTGGAATGCATGTTCACATCTCCATTTGGAAAGATGGCAAACCCATTTTTGCAGGAAATGAATATGCCGGACTATCAGAAACCTGTTTATTTTTTATCGGTGGTGTTATTAAGCACGCAAAAGCAATCAATGCTTTTACCAACCCATCCACAAACTCCTATAAACGTTTGGTTCCTGGTTATGAAGCCCCTGTTCTTCTTGCCTATTCAGCACGTAATCGTTCTGCATCTTGCCGTATCCCAATGAGCTCCTCACCAAATTCAAAACGCGTAGAAGTTCGTTTTCCAGACCCAACAGCAAATCCCTATTTGGCATTTGCAGCACTTTTAATGGCTGGTCTTGATGGCATCAAAAACAAAATTCATCCCGGACATGCTATGGATAAAGATCTTTATGATCTTCCCTTAAAAGAACTCAAAGAAATCCCTACTGTTTCAGGAAGTCTGCGTGAAGCGCTTGAAGCACTTGACAAAGATCGTGGCTTTCTTAAAGCTGGCGACGTTTTTGATGATGATCAGATTAATTCCTTCATTCAAGTAAAGATGCAAGAAGTCTTGCGCTACGAAACAACACCCCATCCTGTTGAATTTGACATGTACTATTCTGTTTAAACAATCAATACGCATTCTTTTGATTTTTAAAATGGAGGCAAAAGCCTCCATTTTTGTGGATATTCTTCTCATGCAAAAGCGCAAGAGGCTTTTTGCTCATCTGCTTTTCCTTTATAATGTGTTGAATCTCTTCAAATGAATTAACAAGGTTTCTAATGCCGCGAATTTGTTTTCTCGTTCCCCTTCTTTTATGCATTGTCTTTATCACATCAACAACTCAAGCATATACAATAACCAATCAAAAACTCACTGCCCTTGAAAAAGCGACATCCGCTTATAGTAAAGCACTTAAAAATGCCGATGCAAATGCCATCTTAAATGCTATTCCTCCCCAAATCATCAACCGTTTAACCGCCAAAAAAAATCTTAGTCAATCACAATTTCGACAAATCATGAAAAGCCAAATAGAACGGTTGGCAGAAAGTTACAAGATTGAAACGATCAACATTGACCAAAAACAAAAACGTGAAGGTACACTTGATAATGGCACCCCTTATTTTGTTATACCCGTGGAACTTGTAACCACAACAAATGCTGGAAAAAAGTGCTCTATTCACACTGAAATTATTGCCCTACTTCACGATAACCAATGGTATTTTATCCGCGGTAATGACGAAACGCTCTTAAACATAACCAATGAACTATTTCCTGGACTTGAAAAAGTAAAAATCAATCCTCAAAAAGTCACAAAAATACTCTGAGCGAAAAGAATGCACGTAAATAAAAGATTTACCCCTATAAGCAAGTTGTAACAATTGTAGCCGCAGCCTTAAATTCAACTTTTTTATGAGCACGACGCACCATTGTTTCTTTATCTATTCCCCATTGTTCCATCATCCAATCTTCATCTAAATGAGCAATAGACCAAGCATGATCAGCATCAATATTTCCCGCAGCAACAGCAAGAGCAATGAGAGCAGATCCCGTTAAGGTTGTCATCATATGAAGTGCAGCAAGCATATAAGGAGACTCAACGCTACGTAAATAATAACTCACAGCTTGAAGTGCTTCTGGTGATTGTTCCACATGCATCAGCCCTTCTGTCAAATAAAACCTTGAACCCAGTTTTTTTTCTGCCCAATCTAATAAAGGATCCCATTGTTCAGATTGTTTTTGCACCAGCTCTTTAGGTGTCTGTGCACGATAAAAGATCATATCACACGCAACGAAACGCAATAAATCTTCAAAAACAACCTGCATATCATCAGCAATACCATCAATAACAGTATTAACCAAACGCGTCATCGGCATTTTTACAGGATCAACAACGTGCTTTTGGCTCTCAAATTCTTGAGCAACGTATTCAGCAAACACTTCTGTTGGCACATGAAAACGACGCCTTGCAGGCGTTTTAACGGGACGTTCATCTAATAAGATAGTAAAACTCCCTTCCTCACAAGCAATCTTCACTTGTCTATAAAATCGTTTTGGGTGCGGCTGACATGAAAGATTTTGAATCTTTTGAACAGAACTCTTTTTATTCTTATTCAATGGCATATCAAAATGATCCAAAATCTCACGCATATTTGTTTACCTCTGATCTTTTCAAGAAAACGAATGTTTTATATACTTTAATAAAATTTAATCCGACCTTCCCATGCCTCAAAGAAGGAAAAAGACCTTGCCAATCCCAATCTGATTTAAGAGTTATATTTCATGTTTCTTTTACAAACAAGACAATGATAATATCTTTTCATATATTCAATACAGTCATGACTATAGAATAATTTTTAAAATATTATCTTAATTAAAAAGCTGAATATACTGAATTTGATGGTGAAGGTAATCATGATTTACCATTTTGCTTATTATCCACCTACAATAATGTTATCGATACGGACAGCTTCAAAAACAATTTTTGCAAAATATTAAAACAAAAAAGTTCATCATCAAAAAAATGATAGAGCAGTACGGTTTACGTGTCATTCACCTTCGCTTAACCATTCCAATAATTCTCTAACATATCCAATAAATACCCTGCATAGAATTTTTCCTGCTCAATTACTATCCTAAACGACGATGTTTTATGGCATAATAGGATAATGATAAGGCTAAATTATATCACAATTTTCTTTCATATATACATATATTTTGTAAATCACTAAATTATTTAACTTATTTTTATTGATATACTTCACATATTGCACTATATTAAATATATTCTTATACTTAAAAAGTATATAAGTCATACAATCTGAAAATAATACTTTTATCTATACACTTGTCCTTGCAGATACTAACTGCACAGCTGCAGCACAATAGTGGCTTGACAATCACAATCAAAATATTTCTTCCGCTGATTTAGAATCACGTATTATCTTATACGCAACTCTTAAAAGAGCCTTTAATGAACTTGCTCAGAAAAAGGATGGATATCTCTTAAGCTGTGCTGCTTACCCTGATTTGCATACACTCATATTTACCCGTTTAAGTAATATGCAATTATTTGACAGCTTTATCATGCCTACTCACTCTATGGTTTTAGCTAAACGCAATAACATTGATGAAATTAAAACCGTAGCGACTCATCCTGCCCCGCAATCTCTGGTAGCTCATCAATATGACAAAGTATTTGCCAACAGCAATGCTGATGCAGCCGTTCTTTGTAAGGCTGAAAAAGCCGATTCTTGTATCACAACATCGGTTGCGGCAAATCGCTATAGGCTGAGTATTGTCGAAAATTTTGGACAAGTGCCAATGGCCTTTTTGCTCCACTCACTAAAGTCAACTAATCATGAAAAAATCTGAAGCGCTTCTTTCCATTGTTAACTTGGTTGACAAATTCCGTATGCGCCAAGAACGAGATGGGAGCATTAAGGAACCAACTTCGGTAGATAGTAATATGATCAATGAATTGATTACTCTGCTGAACCACCATGCCAATATTCTTGACGGATTATCTCCAAAACTTTTAGCGACCATTTCTGATGATCTTCATCAGTGGATGATCAGCGGTTTAACGACCCCTCCTAAATTTGATAACACTTTGGCTGCTTTCAAAGCCCCATTACCAGATGCTCCCTTGTTTTTCTTGGCTCCAATGCGTGCAACAAATGGACCTGATCCAGAAGGATTCCGGCTGGAATTAGTTACAGGATATCGTCATGAAACGGACTATCTTGCTGACGCCTCAAAATATACAAATAATTATGTATCACCATTTCAATGTATAAAAATGGGAATAGCGTCAAGAGGTTTTTTAGAAGGCAATTGCATTGTTCTATTCCCAGAATCTGTAGCGACTGCTAAGAAAATTGATAAGCAAGCATTTGCTTTGTTTTTTTTCAGTAAATTCTTTGATATTTACAACAAGCAAACAATTGTGGAAGCTGAACGTTTACTCGGTCGAGATAGTAAATTTCTGTTCGGTCAATTGCATAGTCGTAACTTATCTAAAGAAGACATTTACGATGCTCGCTGTTTGTGGGGCTATTACCATGACTATGCACATCATACTGGACCGCGGCCATTAGATAAAAATCTGTATATAAAATTAAATTGGTTCACAGGTCTTCTAGAAGAAACTAAAGTTGATTTAATTACAGTGCGTATTATGCTACAAAATCATCCAAAATTTTGGAAAGAAATAACTGAATTTATCCTATTAGAACGCATATTCCGTTATCCAAAAGATTCTGATCAGCATATGACATTCGATGCTGGTACAGGGATCTTGCTTTTTGAAATGTTAACGCGGAACAAAGCATTGATTGAAACAAATCAAGGTTATCTTCAATTTGATTTGGAGCGTCTTGAAAAAGTAATAATATTGATGATAGCAGATATAGAAGCACTTGAAACATTAGATGATGACGCTTATTTGGCAGGAGCTAAGGATTATATCCAAAATAATCTTGGTAAGCCGCAAACTTCACAGTCACGATTTAATTTTTCAACATCATATTATGCACAGCGAGTGATTAGGGGATTAAATCATTGAGTTTTATAAAAGGACGGTTACTATTATTTACTTTTGCCATTCTAGCATTGTTTTCCATAAGTTGGTTATTATCTAAGAATTTGGTTAGCAATATACCCGTCATGCATGCGGTTGGACTTAGGTTGTTTGCCACCGCTGCCACCTTATGGCTGATTGCAGTATTTCGTGAGAAAGCTGTTTTCAGATCCCTACCATTGCTTTCCATGATACCTTCTTTTTTAATTCTATCAGTGTTAGGATTCTCGTTATATTTTGTATGCAGCTTTGGTGCATTAAAATCGCTCAAAGCCAGTGATTTAACTATGGCTCTCGCTACTATTCCAGGTATTACCTACATATTGGGTGCACTGACGAATAGCCTTACGTTCTCATGGTTAAAACTTATCGGTATGATAATTGTCAGTGTAGCAGCTATAGCATTTAATATAAACAGTGCAGAGGGTGGATATTACAGCCTAATAGGAATAGCTCTTGCCTTAACAGCAGCACTTTCTTACTCTGCTTATGGCTTATTGTCTAAACGTTATCTTGAAAATCTACCTTTGCTCACCTCACTGGCTTGGATCACGACAATTTCTGCAGCATCATTTATGCCATTATTTATTTTTGATCCTGCCCCACTCTTATATCTTAAGTTAGAAGACATACTTAGGATATTGATTTTAGGAGCTTTTTTATCATCACTAGGTTACGTATTGTACCAAAAAGTTTTAGCCGAAAGAGACGTATTATACACCAATACTATCGGCGTATTAGCTCCTTTTGCAGTCGTAGCATGTGAACGGATAATCGGTTCGAGCACTTCTCTAAGTGCTCTCAAAATAATTGCTATGATTGTAGTTGTTATAGGGATAATACTCTTAATTTATAGACGCGTCAAAAGTATCTGGATAGCAACTAAAACACCGTTCCAAAAATTCTAAATTATAAGGAAAAAATAAAATGAAAAAACTGGCGTTAGTATGTCAGCGTAATACAAAAATACCCTTTATATTTGAAGCTGCAAAAGCAGCTAACATCGAATTAATAATGATTTATGATATTGCTGAAAGTGCACCTATTCAGCTACCAGCGGCAGTAACCTCAACTTGGCAACTTCCTGTTTTTGATAATCCAGAGTTAGCCCTAGACGCTTTTGCAGCCGGAGTGAAAGAACGCAATATTGGTGGAGTTATGACCCTTTTCGAAAAAGCCATCCTATGGACAGCTTTAGCTGCAAAAAAAATCAATACTCCCAGTATTGAGCCAGAAGTAGCGGCATTAACCCGAAACAAATATCTAATGCGTCAAGCTTTTGCTAAAGCAGGGCTGAGAACACCAAGATTTTTTTATATAGATAATCCAGAAGATCTATCACAAGCTCATACTTTAGGCTGGCCGCTAGTCATTAAACCCGTTTCTGGAGCCGGTAGTATAGGCGTAATGTTAGCTAAAAATTCTGAAGAATTTCCTGATCTCATCAAAGCGGTATGGAATGTTCAGCATAAAGATATGGCACGTTTCAACGATAACAATAAATCTTTAGGTTTAGTAGTAGAACAGTATTTACCAGGAAAAGAGTTTGTTGTGGAATGCTTTGTCGATGCAGCAGGTGTGCATGTTCTAGCTATTGGAGACAAGGGACAGCCTGAAGGACCGTGGTTCGAAGAAACAATTTATCGTCAACGCCGTGATATAGATGATCCTTTAATTATTGCTTTATGTGAGGCTGCATGCTCTGGAGTTAAAGCTCTTGGTATAAACATGGGAGCTGCCCATGTAGAGCTACGCTTAGATGCTAATAACTTACCTTATGTAATTGAGATCGGCGCTCGTATAGGTGGGTCAGGTGTTTCCCATTTTATTGTGGAGCAAGGTACAGGGATTTCATTTGCAAAACTATGTATGAATGCCGCTTTAGCTGAACAAAACTTAGACCTTCCCGATATACTCCCAGCTGAAAAAGTGGCGGCAAATTACATTATTCCTCTTCGTGGTCATGGAAGGTTTTCCGGATTTTCAGGTCTAGATAAGGTTGCACAGCATCCACTAACTGCTAGAACTATCATTTTCTTTGAAACCGATCATATTTCACCACCTCCACCAGCATTCGGTGGATATCCTGGTTTTATTTTCTCTGTTCATGACTCAAACGAAGAAGCACGCAATTACCACAAATGGCTCGATGACACCTTAAGCATCATATGGAAACACCATGTTTATCAATAGTCCGATAAAGATATTTCTACTGACGCTCAACTTTGATATAAATCTTATCGATACAAATGAAGTCACAATGCGAATGCGATTGCCTAAAACTTTGCAAACATTTTCCCATTAAAGATGCATATTTCAAAAACCAAGAATTGAGGAAGATATGACCTACTTTTACACCCCATTTTAATAAAAGCTCTTCAATATTTCTATATTTGAAACAATAATGAAAACTTATAAACGACTTTTTTGATACGACCAATTTCTTCTCCCCATATCTCAAAGAAGAAAAGAAAGATCTTACCGCCTCCACTCTAATTTAAAAGTTATATTTCATATCTATTTCACAAATAAGACATGATCTTGTTCATATATTCAATACAGTCATTAGAACATTTTTTTTAAGGATTTATCCTTATAAGAACTAAAGATGTTGCATTTGATTTTAAAAGTATTCACGCTTTACCACTTTTCTCATTATCCACCTACAATAATGCGATTGATACAAACAGCTTCAAAAACGCTTTTTACAAAATTTTAAAGCATAAAAACACGAAACGATAGAGCTCTATATTTTTCAAATCCCCTCCTTTCCTTAACAGCAAAAGCTCTTAATCAGCAGGCCAATACTCCCTGCCTTTCATGATTGATATCAGCGACCTCAAATGACAGTACTTTACAGCATGATAGGATAATAATGCTACTATTTTAAAAAGCTGATGACGAATACATCCCCAATATTTATAGCCCAAATAACACAAATAGATTTACAGTCTCATTGTCAATTTTTTTTGAAGCATTTAAGCACCTTTATCAATCGGATAAAAAACACATCAACGTGATCCTTTGATACTTATTAAAACACATGATACCATTATTAAAAGAAGGGACTAAAATTCTGCACCATCAATGGTTTTAATCTCGACAATAAAACAAAACTTTAAAAATCACATTTATTATTTTTAAAACGATTTATTAAAAATGATAGCGCAAACCACCAGAAAAATGAACTCCAGAAAAACCAGCCTTGGTTAACCTATGCTGATAGCTAAGATCACTGTGAAGTGTAACTTTAGAAGAAAACTGCGCATTAATACCCAAACCTGTTTCTAAAGAAGAACCAAAAGAACCCAACTGGAAAACATCTTTAAAATGAACAAATTGTTTTTTACCAAAACGATTAGAAAGATGAATATTACCATAAAAACAAATGGTACGATCCTTTTCAGATGCTGAAAATGTTTTATTTAAACGCCCCCCAATACGCACCAACCATTGACCTATTTTTTTCATCTCAACATCAAATCCATCAATATCACGAAACTTATCAAATTGAAGATGTTGATAAATAAGCTGGAGTTGCGGATCAAAAATAAGATCTTCATATCCTGTCATAAACACTTTACCAGCAGAAAACGAAACGTTCAAAGGATTTGCTTTTAATGTCGCCGTTTTACCCCAAGCATGGGTAAGCACATCCCCTTTAAACAAACCATAAGATAAAAGACCATCTACATAAAAACCAGTGTTGTGTTTCACACTACCGTATGTCGTAAATGACCATTTATTAAACGTACTCTTTTGGCTTTGTTCCACGTTACGAGGTTGTAAGGAAAGCTTTCCATAGGTTCCCATAATCCCAAAAGATGTCATACTATATGCGCTCTCTATTGTTTTGAGCAAAATGTCTGTTTTTATAGCGTTATAATCAACATTACCATCGTACCCATATTTAAGTGTAGAAAGATCTGAGACATAACGATAACTCCCACCATAACCGTGGACAGATAAAGCAAAATTCCCTTCAACTTTTAATAATTTGCGAGGAATAGACTGCGTAACTTGCAATTCCTTTTGTTGATTACTGATATCCATGAGTCCAATATGAAACAAAGCATTTGGTAACAAAAGATAGGTTGGAACTTGTGGAACAACCTCTCTGACCTTTAACTCAGAATGAGGGATAACAGACACTCCCAAAGAAGGCTGAATATACTTACTTTCAAGGCGAAAATCCCAAAAATCTCCATTTCCTTCAACCAATCTTTGAGAAATTTGTGCATTTCCAAGCGTAGAATTTGGACCATAAGCATGAAGATAATATTGATAAGGCAACCCCTCTAATGCAATATAAGCACGATTTAACTGAAAAGAATCTTCTGCCGCTTTTCCAGAAACCTGAATAAGTGAAATACTATGAGCATTTTCACCGGTTGCTATCTCCCCCTGATTTCCTGCAACAAATTGCACATAAACTGTCGTTTTTCCAGAAACATCGCCATGTATCAAAAGCCGATCAGTCTTTTTATTATCGAGCAAACCCTCACTACTGAAATGTGTATTGAGATAAATATCTGCCCTATCTTGCGCACTATAAACTTCTTTTTCTCCCTTCCCAATATGAAGTGTCTGATACTCCTGAAACATTGGAGTCTCAAAAGCAATAAAACTATCAGAAATTTTTACAAATGAAATAAATGAATTTGTGCGGTTTGCAACTTGCGAATCTATCTCTCTTCTTTTTGTCAAAAACCATTTTGATCCCCCTGTCAAATAAAGCTCAGCAATAGAATTATCGGCAACACGAGTCCCTCCTATCAATGAAGAAGAATCAGCCAAAATCGCTACAGCCCCCCCCTTTTCAACTGTTAATAATAAGTCACCAAAAATTTTTGTACCTTCTGTTACTCCAATATAACTACGACTGTTATTACTATGAACAGCTGTCCCATCTGGAACCTCAAAAATCGTCCTTTTCAAAAAGACAAACCCCTGTTCATACGCATTATTTTCCCCATCCCTCTCAAAATACATACCATGTTTGTTACCTATTGCTTTAATTGTTGAATCTTCAATATTAACCCGCGAAATTAAAATATTTCCTTCCCTGCCATTATTGGACAGTGTATTAGAATCTTGTCCAACTGTTAAAACATGAACATCCGTAGAAATAATATTAGTATTTTTTAAATAAACAGAGCCCTGATGTTTTACATTGAAAACTGTATGTGCAATCTTTTTATTTGTATTTTCATTGTCTTCTGTTTTTTGATATTTTGAAGTAATGGTAACACCATCTAAAGTCGCACTCCCCCCTCTCCCCACATAAAGCGCAGCAGCATCATTCACATCAATAAATCCGCTTTTCATCTGAATACCCGCATCAGCCCTAACGAAAAGAGCACTCTCTTGACCGATACCCAAACCTTCCACTTTAATTTTTGTATTCGTTAACGTAACAGATGCTCCTCGCTTCTCTGCATAAGCTGCAATCTGAGAAGCCTCAATTGTTCCACGATTAACCTCAATCATTCCACTATCAGCTTTAAGACCTATTGACACATTTTTAAAAGCTGAATCACTCAAAACAATTCTTCCCCCTTGTGATACAGAAACACCATAAATATCTTCTATACCCGCAGTAGCTTCAACCTCTACACGCATTGCCTGAATAACTGTATTTGGCTCCTGCACTACTATAGCAGCAGGCAACATGAGAGAACTACCCTCCCCATTCTTTTCTTTAACAGGTACCGTGAACTTATATACTTTATCACTAATTGTATGCTTTACACCATCACTGCATTTATAAGGCAATTTGTTTTCGTCACATAACAGTGATACAAATGCATGAGAATGCGCCTCAATATTTATATTTAATAAAAAAGAAAAAATAGCTGCTGTAAAAACACACAAATACAAGTGATTGTTAGATACCTTGGTTATCATTGTTTTTCAAAACTTTCTTTTTTTCAACAAAACAAAAAATGCTGGCAAAAAATAAAACCACGAATTAAGCACAATAAGAATAAAACAAACAAAATTATTTTATTTTTTCTGATAAATTATAGCGTTTCATAATATGTTTTGTATTTTATGTAAAGAAAGAACAAAAAGTTTAAAAATACCATTTAGGATGACAATCTTTTTAAAGAGTACATCCCAAGAACCACTGAGAACTGCAATACGAAATGCAAAAAAACTAATCTCAAAAAAACGCGAAAAAATGCAAATTTTTAAGAGATATAATATTCAATTTATCTCACCACCGAAAAATAAAAATATAACAAAATGAGAATAATTTTTAAGATCTAAACAATCAAAACGTTTTAATAAAAACACGACATAATGAGATATAGTATATGAAAGCTATAACAGCATCATTTCTTCAACTACAACAAAAAAATAAAAAATCGCACACTAATGTATAAGCTAATGTACACAGTTTCTGTATTAAAAATGCTAGATATCTAATAAAAAATTTGAATAAATAAATGTAATACTTTATAAATATATTATCTCAAAAAAATATCATAAAATGAAAAGATCTTTATATCAAAATTACTTGTATAATACTTTAGATCTTTTGATAAAATCTAAAATACAGTAAAACACTCACCATCTTGAAATTAAAAAACACCAAAATAAAATTTCATCAAAATCAGTTTTATGAAAGCTATCTGTTTATTATCGTTAAAGAAGATATTTTAGAAAAGCTATTATTTACCATTCTTTATATTGAATAAATTTCTCTAAACAACAACTCACTATCCTCCGCTATCATCATCTGACAACAACACTATTGCTAATCTCGTAGCTGCTGAATATAATTATATTGGAGACAAAAGAGCCGTATTTCTCTCTTCTTCCGTTTAATATTTTCATTCAATTATTGCTTTAAAATGAATATTCTACTGTTGATAATCACTTGTGCAAAGCTTTTTTTATTTACTAGCGTTTTTTATTATTCATCAAGACGTAACATCTTTTTCGTCTAATTGGTTACACCAAAAATATCATTATCTATAGCCTGCTGATACCTTACTACCATTAAATTGGCTAAAAATGAATCACTTTGTGATACTGATAAAAAATAAATTCTCTTTGAATGTTACGATTTGTATCGATAACCTTCTTTAGTCATGCATTCATAAATTGCTGCAAACTCACTTGCACACAAATCCATATTTTCAGGAAAAGCGTAGATCGGCTGCCTGCCACATTTGAACAGTGCTTGTGAGATCGTAGATTTATTGACATTGGACTTTTCTCATAATGCCAAGATCGATTGGGGGAGATTTGCTAACACATCCAGCAGCGCTTAATAAAATTATAACACTCAATAATTTCAATATTTTTCATTTCCCCTCCTTCAATATTTACGATAGAAAGGCTGAAAAGCTTGCTAGTATTTTTTCGCATGCAATATGGCTAGTACATTAAAAAAGCAACCTCGCCCCCCCATGCGAGAAAAAGAACACGAGAATTATTGATTACAGAAACATCAACACCTAAGGTTGACATTCAGGTTGTTCTTTATGCTCTTTACAATGAGGACTATTCAAACGCCTCTCTACACTTCGCTGAGGAATAACTGCATCAGGCTGACAAATTGGAAGATGTTCATATTTCTCACACCACTTCACCCTTCCCAATTTATCTCGGAAACCTGCTTGGATCATACATGCATTCTCTGCCTCCTCAGCATTGAATTTCTCATCCATACTTGTTTCTGTATCAAGACGACCATCAAAATGCTGCACTCCGCATTCCAACAGAGCTTTTTTGATCTCAAGCTGATCTGCGCCGGGCTTTTCCCATGCATCTACGGCTGTTCGAGAAGGCTGCTCTTCGTAACATCCAGCCATAACAAATAAAGTTATCCCGCTTAATAATTTTAAAATATGCTTCATTTTCCTATCCTTGAGTAATTTTGATATTACGAAACAATCTATAAATTATTTTACATGCTGTTTTTTTATTTCCAAAACAATGATGGATATTATCAACCTTTATTATTTTTACCTTTCCGAAGATTATACCATTATTGTTATATCAAAAATACGGTAAAATTATTACTAAAATCATATTCTATCAACAGCATACCTATAATTATTATCAATATTTTGATTACAACAAAAATAGATATTTTTATATTATTGCGCCTACAGTTGTAGTACCCATAAATAAATAGCATTGAAATGGTGAATTAAGTCCCCCCCCCGCACAGGCATGAGAAACATGAAGGTAGTGATTGTTGATCATCACCAGCAAAAATTAAGGCTGGCATTCAGGTGCGGTTTTATATTTTTTACAAAACGAGCTGTTCAAACGCTTCTTGACACTTCGTTGCGGGATAACAGCACTAGGACGACAAATGGGGAGGTTTTCATCTTTATTAAGTATAACACCAATATAGTCCTCCCCATTTGTAGTGGAATTTTGCTTGGATCATGCAAGAATCAATGGAAGCCTCTGCATTGAGGCTTAACTTTTTATTTTCTGGAAAGACATCATACGAGGTTGGCATGCCACATTCTAACAGTGCTTTTCCTACCTCAGTAAAGTCTGCTCCAAGCTTCTCCCAAGCACTCAAAACTCCTAGTGGGGCTTGTAGATGTTATATCCAGCGACCTTTAACAGAATGAGACCACTTAATAATTTTAAGTTTTGTTTCATTTTTTTCTCCATAAATAACCTAAACCTAAATTATCTAAAATCGAATAAATTGGCATAATATGAAGCGTTCCATACTACCTTGCACACGTATAAGGCGCATGACTATAACAATTCTAGGATCATAGCCCGCCTAGCGCTCTCCCCTCCTTTCGCATGGGAATTGCTGGTGGAAATAATACATAAGGGAACTCCGAGGGTACCTTATAAAAAGTAGGTGGATTGTGACCAAATCCTATACCAATGGGGTTAAGTAAATGATTTTGTAGGTAGACATGATCTTTTTCGCCATCATTTACGACATATAATGGATTCGCTATCGGTAGAGCCTTATCAGCTGTTCCAAAAAGATAGATATCTGTTTTCTTTGCTATATTGTGAATGCCACGCTTTTTAAAGTCACGCAATCCTTTACCTACTGTTATGGCACCTGGAGCTATGTGCACGAACAATCGCTGCTCTATTGCCATTTAGTCCGCCAATCAAACCATTGCCGATTTTGTGTTTCACATCCCCATGAGCAAAACGTTTTGCTACATCTCTTGTATCTTTTATGGTACCAAGAATGCCCACATTGACAGATCCTGTCACACCAGCAAAGGACTTTTCAGGCATCTCTTGTGTCTTAGAGATATCATAGTTTTCCGAAAGCGTGATATTATTGCCAGCATCGACGTTGACATCACACTCTGCCGAAACATTTGTCGGCTTTCATGTTTACATCATGATCAGCAGTAATCCGCACATCTCCGCGCACTTTGAAATAGGATTGAACGGAGGTATTTTCCTATTGATCGCCATTGTCTTTCACACTCGTAACCCCAAACACCAATAGAAGCACCGTTGCTCTTTTCAAACTGAAAGCCAAAGCCTGTGCGCTCTTCCTGTGTACTCGAACTATGATTATTGTGACCCACAAACACATTGACATCATGCGCTGCCGAAAGGTTAATACCCTTCCCTGCAAGATCAGAGTCTACTACGCTCACATCTTTTTTCTTGAGCGTAATGTTGATATTACAGTTAACATTGAGAGAAGAGCCTTGATGTTCAAAACTCTCTTTATTTTTTGTCTTTGTTTCGCTCCCGTATATCGAAACAAAATTTTTGCCTGAACCCACATCAAAACCTGTTGCATGCGTCTGTAAATGGCTGCTATGATGGTCTATCATGCCAACAATCGTCACACTTTCTCCCATTACATTGATATCTTGACCGGAAATCAGATGAGAAACAATAATCATAGCATCTCCGTGTAAATCCGTATCAATTTTGCCCGTTGCCTCAAGGATAGAGGAAATCGTTGTGATATGCGTTTCAGAGCTATTGGAAGATTTCTCGTGTAAAAAGCCACTTTCCGATGATTTTTTTGCTGATCGTAGTGTTCTTGAGCACCTTTTATAATAATATTGAATAATTTTGCACCACAATACAGTTGCGGAGTGCATTTTGTCCTTCTCCACTTGTGATAAAAATTACTCCCGTATCAATTTTATAAAAAATAAGTTTGATCCTTGCTCTTTTGCTCGCAATAACAACAAGAATCGTAAAACTATCACACGTTCATTGTTCTCTTTAATTTACTCTTCTTAATTTACTCTTCTATGAAATTTTATTGTGATACCTTGCTGCTCTTTATTGAAGTTTTTGCAAACACAATGATACAATGCCTCCAATGACTTTATTATCCACTATTTTCTACCAACGCCAATCCTCTTTGAGAAAAAAATAATAGAAATAAAAAACTTCTCCCCTTTACCCCATAACAACCAAAATATCCTTTTAAAGGACACAGAAGACTCCAACCCTTTTTTTCAAGAGAATACATCAAGAACTTTATCTTCGCTTCTAAAAGCAATAGTAGTTCCTTAAACAACAAAATTTAAACAACCAATTTTTTAAAGAGCTTATAAAACAATAAAAATAATTCTTACAATAACTTATCTTGTAAAACAGAAATCCATTAATGCGTTTGAAAAAAGATATCTGCCTATAATCTTGTCTCTAGTAAAATCCATTTGCGTTGTTAGGCATTTTAACATGAAAGACTTATATTGATTGCAGAGCTCACCATCAAAAAACGCCTAATATTTATATGATTTGGTCATTACCATAAGCAATGGCTCACAAAAACTCCCAAAGTAAAATAATAACGAGCAGATTTTCTTCAATCTAGATTATACTAATCTTTAGAGAATAACAATCAAACAACTCTTCTCCTGATAACATCAGCTATTTGTTTTGAGTTTAATCTCTATTCACATTTTATTGCAGTTTCTTTTGCTTAAAATTATAAAGTTTAAGTGCATAAAAACAAATAACAAGCCAAGCAATCCAACTAAAACCTATAATTAAAACTGGTCGTGTCTCATCAAAATACCATAAGAGAATAAAAATAAAAACCATAAATAAAATAGAAAAAATCGATCCTATTGGCCAAAATGGAATTGGAAATTTTAAACTATTCTGTGCTTCTTTAGGCATCTTAATTCGCATAAAAACTTGTGAAAGTAGAATCATCATCCACACAAAAACTGTCGCGAATGTTGCCATTGCAGCAATAAGAAAAAAAAGCTTTTCATGGTAAAAATAATTAAGGACAGCACCAAGAAGAAAAATACCGAAGATCATCAAAATAACAAAAATTGGTATACCATTTTTTGATAAATATTGAAACTTCTTTAAAGCATAACCTTCCTGCGATAAACCATGTATCATGCGACAAGCACCATACATTCCACTATTCATTGCAGAAATAGCCGCTGTAACAACAACAATATTTAAGATATTTGCCGCATATGAAATCCCAAGATTTTCAAAAATGGATACAAAAGGGCTGTCCATAAGACCAATCTCATTCCAAGGATAAAGTGACATTAAAATAGCTAACGTCATGATATAAAAAAGCAAAATACGAACTGGAGTAGAATTAATTGCCTTTGAAATTGTTTGATGAGGGTTTTGAACTTCCATGACTGCCATCCCAATGATTTCTATACCACCAAAAGCAAAGACAACAACACTAAAGCAAGCTAAAAAACCAAACCAACCATTAGGAAAAATACCACCATTCTTCCATAAATTATGAACAGTAACAGTAGAAGAAACTGCACTTTCACCCCAACCACAAAAAATAATTACTATTCCTAAAATAATCATTGCAATGATAGCAATAACTTTAATAGAAGACAGCCAAAACTCTAGTTCACCATATACTTCTACGGCAGCTAAATTAATACCCGTGATAATTAACGTAATACTAAATGCCCATACCCAAGGAGCAACATCAGGATACCAAAAACCCATATAAGTCGCAAAAGCTGTAATATCAGCCAAACCAACAAGAATCATTTCAAATACATATGTCCATCCCGTTAAAAAACCTGCTAATGGCGATATGTAATTTGCTGCATAACGTGCAAAAGAACCAGGCAATGGATTATGAATAATCATCTCTCCTAAAGCCCGCATAACCATAAAAATAGCTAAACCAGCAATACAATAGGCAATCAAAACACTTGGACCCGCAAGCTTAATTGCCTGTGCAGACCCATAAAAAAGACCTGTTCCAATAGCAGAGCCAAGAGCTAAAAAAATAACTTGGCGCTTACTCATACCTCGTTTCAGTTCATTTCGTGCCATTACTTTCCTTCTTTATTGAAATGTTGACGAAAATCCACACCACAATAACAGCTTTATGATAAATAAAGCCTCATGTTTCTCTTTCGAAGATATACTTTAAAAGCATTCAACAATAGCCTTCCAGGTGCTTTATCCTAGGCAATGAAAAATACTTTTATTGCGAATGATTCAGCTTTTTATAGCCTAAGTTTTGTATCATTTTATTGAAATTACGTGATAATAAAATTTTTTATAATTGTCATTTAACTCATTTTTATATTTTCTATTTTTCTGCAGAAAATGTGGGATTGAATGCAAGATAATGTAAACATTTTTATTCATAAGGATAATTTATTGTTTTATATATTGAATTGGCTCCTCAATATCATAAGATTTTCTCTTTTCCAAACCTGTTCATATTGAAGCAATCAAAACTTTTCGTTTACACATTCTAAGCGAGATTGACGTGTGAATAAAAAACACATAAAGAAAGAAATAAAAATGCCTTTTAATAAACTGTCTCAAGTACAAAAAGCTGTCGAAACTCGGAAAATAGATTATCTGATAGTATCAACTCGTATCTTCGTAACATAAAAAATAATGATGCACTATTAATCTTATACTTTTCACGAGAGTTTTTAGATTATACCAGTCACGGATGCAACCCTGACATGTAAGCTTAAGTATTGAGGAAATATTTTCTTAAAACAAACCCGTGTACGCAAAAAACAACACTGTTTTACATGAGAGGCATAAGCTTCCATTCATCATATGTGTTTTTCAAGGCTATAAATAAAAACCTTAAATTGATATCATCGTATTCAAGAGAAACATGCGTTAAACTTTCTATTAATACCGTATAAACCTTCTATACTTTTTAGTTTGTCACATCATCATAAATTGCATTCAACACCACGTGCACTCATTTTTAAAACCAATTGATATAGCTTAATCAATGATAAAGTGAATCTCGCCATTCCTCAAAGGCGTGAGAAATTTTAGCCCCAGCCCATCTTTTAAAAACTCCAGCCGCTTTAAATACAAGCTTTCCAAGCAAAAGAGCAACTGCGGCAAATATCATCTTTTCAACCTTTGGTCCAACAAGAGAGCGACTATTATTTCCACTTCTTTGATCTGAAACATTCATGATAGCTCCTCTTGTTACCTGAACAAAAATATCTTTCTCCTGTACCCATATAGCAATAAAACCACCCTGTTGAGATCTTCCTCTCCAAAAATTCGCGTGAGCCTCCACAATTTGCGAAAAACAAACAATGATTGCCATTAAAATACATAATAGACGATTTTTAGACATTTATTTTCCCTTTCTCGTGATTTAAAAGTACAAAAATTATAAACTATCTTTTAAAAAGAGAAATACTCAATAGAAATATTAATTTTAGTAAGTAATAATAAATATAATACACTCATTCATAAACTTATCTAAATTAGTTTATATCAAAAGATAAGCGTATTAAAGAGATAATTGTGAATAAACACAATACATAACAGCCAATAAATGGAAAAATATTTATTAATTATTATAAAGATATATTCATCATCTCTCCAATTTTTGTATAAAGAAATCTCATAATTAGGTCTCTCCTTCTCTTTTGAACTCAAAAATAAATATTATTTGGGTTCTAGTGAAGGAAAAATTGTTTCTGGTAAAATAGATAATAAGTGCCCTTCACGCACAAGTATATGTGCTTGATGAAGATCTGGAGCCAGATAGCGATCTTCCTTAAGAGAAGCAACATTTCTGCGTAAACATTCCATAACAGATTGCAAAAAAGCACTTGTTTTTAAAGGTGCACGATATTCAATTCCCTGTGCTGCAACAAGCGTTTCAATGCCAATAAGTGTAAAAAGATTTTCGCTCATTACCAATAACCGACGAGCTCCATGGCAAGCCATTGAAACATGATCTTCTTGATTAGCTGAAGTTGGTGTTGAATCAACGGAAGCAGGATGAGCCATTTGCTTATTTTCAGACATTAAAGCTGCTGCTGTTACTTCAGCAATCATAAAACCTGAATTAAGACCTGCATTATACGCTAAAAAAGCTGGAAGTCCATAAGAAACTGCTGGATCAACCATCAAAGCAATACGCCGTTGAGAAATAGATCCTATTTCACATAAAGCAAGAGCAATCTGATCAGCAGCAAACGCTACAGGCTCAGCATGAAAATTCCCACCTGATACAACTTCACCATTCCTTAAAATCAATGGATTATCTGTAACAGCATTTGCTTCAATAATCAGTGTTTTTGCTGCTGCTAGCAAAATATCAAAACATGCCCCCATGACCTGTGGCTGGCAACGTATACAATAAGGATCTTGTACACGCTCATCACCACGTAAATGTGCTGCACGAATTTCTGAATCCTCTACAAGCTTTTCTAATGTTTTCGATACAGCAATCTGCCCATGATGTCCTCGTAAAATATGGATATCAGGATGAAATGGCGCCGTTGATCCCATAATGGCATCTGTCGTCAAAGCTCCTGCCAGCAATCCACCACACAATGCCCGATAAGCTCGAAAAAGACCGGCAAGTGCAAGAGCTGTTGATGTTTGCGTCCCATTAATAAGAGCTAGACCTTCCTTTGCCTCTAAAATAATAGGGGACAATCCCGCTTTCTCTAATGCAACCGCTCCACTCATACGAATATTTTGAAAAAATGCTTCTCCTTCTCCCATCATAACAGCCGCCATGTGAGCAAGTGGAGCTAGATCACCTGAAGCACCAACAGACCCTTTTTCAGGAATGATAGGAATGACACCCTTTGCAAGCATATTTTCCAGCAAATTTACCAATTCTAGACGAACTCCTGAAGCCCCTCTTCCTAAAGAGATAAGCTTTAAGCTCATTATCAAACGCACAATATTTTCAGCTAAAGGCTCTCCTACCCCACAACAATGGGACAAAATAAGATTTCTCTGTAAAACAGCGACATCGTCCGCATCAATTTTAATAGAAGCCAACTTCCCAAAACCAGTATTAATACCGTACACAGGCTCACTTCCAGCAGCAATTTCAGCAATGCGCTGAGCCCCTTTCTCGATAGCTAAATGCGTGTCATTATGAAGTTTACTCACTTCACCATTAAAATAAATAGCTTCAAGTTCACTAAGCGTCACCTCGCTCGGTTTTAGTATAATAGTCATAATTTACTTTCTTTTTTAATCAAAGTATAATGTTTAGCATTATTGATCCTCCTATAAAACAAAAAAACTATAACGACTCTTTAAAACAAGAATGCTTTCTTAAAGGCATTCCTTACAATGGAGCCATTATCCAAAAGTAGAATAGTTGACGATAAATGAAAATGAAATATTGACAAGCACAACCAAGGTCATGGATTTCAAAAATAGATAACGCATTAATTTATAATCATAATCTAGCATTATTCATATTGAATGAGAAAGCCGAACATCTTAAGATTCTCCCATTCTAAATCCGTGTACGTTGAATCAGTCAAAACCATTCGCTTGCACGTCATAAGCGAGATTGGCGTATGGATAAGACTGTACAAAAAAGAACTAAAAACTCCTCTTATGAACCGTCTCAAAGGCTGTCGCAACATTGGGAGATGATAAAGTGTGTGATGGTGCAGGCTTATTCTTGTGTATGAAGCGTAAAGGGAGGACTCAATGAATTTATCATATGGATATATCATTAAGCTATTCCTACTAAACTTATAAAAATCTTAGATAGATAGCTGCCACAATCTATCATGATTGCAAAAATTAAACTCTATAGAAAATTAAAAAACTTATTTACACATCACAACATAGAAGAAATTAAGCTTATTTACCACTTCTTTGCCACTTCTAAAATTGTATTTAAAGCGCCATATTGAAACCTGAAAAGCACATCTTCAATAAAACCACACAAGGCTCGAGCTAACCCGTTATTTAAAATAAAAATAAGATGTAAGATGTAATAAGATGTCAATTTGAATGCTGAAGAAGAAAAAACTCTCCCTCCTCAAAATCTGCCTTAATAATGCGTTAATCTCCTGAATACCGCCTACTCTGATGTGCTAAAAGAGCAAAAGTAATCATCGATATCGGATTATCCTGCATACATATAGAGCTCACTTCGATACAAAAGCTCCAAATTACCTTGCACTTCATATTTCTTTATCAATGCAACCAATTGCCGCAAATATTCTTCCCCATAGCAAGCAATAGCGCGTTGCGCTTGCGTTGAAGAGCGGCTCATTCCAATAAAAGCTTCAGATGGGATCATCATCATCCAATTGTGCGTATGGAAAAAAATCTTTTCTGGATCTACCCCAAAGCCATCACTCATTTCCTGTAAAAAATCAAAATTACGATAATACCGAGAATAGTTCGGACTCATTTTCTCTAACAATGTCTCATAAGCCTCTAGAAATTCACTATGCTTGAAATCACGATTATTTTGAATAACAGCCATGACACCATTGACTCGAAGTTGATCTGAAACAGAACAAAGCAACTTAGGACGATCCGTCCACTGAAACGCTTGCGCTGCAATGACAAAATCGACCTCACCAATTTGAGGCAATAGGTCTTCGGCACGGCCCTGATACCACTGCACCGTAGGAAATTTTCTTCGCCCCTTCTTAATCATATCTGCCGATACATCGATAGCATGATATTGGTGCTCATTTCCTAAAAATTTAACAATTCCCTCTAATGCGATACCTGTCCCAGCCCCCACATCCACAATGGACAAATGCTTTTTGTTCTTAAAAGGATGGAGCATGGTTTTAAATAAAGTGAGAGGATAGCGAGGACGATAACGATCATAATCATTAGCCAATCCATCAAACTTTTCACTTTGCCGTTGAACACTTTCTATCACAGGATTTTCCCCTCTTTCACAATTACTACCATACATAATTAAAAACCCTTTTTTATCCGATGTATTAAGCATAACTTCTAAAGGAGGGAAAATAAGAACTGCCCTACCTTCTATCTTTCCATAAGATTGATGCTTAAATTTTTCCCTTTTTCAATTGTTATCTGCACGTTGTGAAACACAAAAAATACTACAAAAATATATAATTTTCTGTAATAATAATTGATATGAATATCATTGATCTTTTATAAGATGATCTCTATATTACCATTATTATTTTAATATCAACAAATCACTTAAGCGTGCCTAAAATGCATAGAGATGTCGGTTTATTGATAAATATACCTGTTTATAAAATTTAAAATACTTTCCACCAAAAAGATAAACCCTATATATTACATAAAATATCTGTGGAGGCATCTTTATGTTAAACGTACAAACTTCTTCAATGTTTAAAATATTAAAACAATTTTCAATCGTGATTTTTTTGGCATGGTTAGTCCCATTTTTAAGTGGGTGCGGATTTAATACGATACCAACAAATGAAGAAAAAGCACACGCAGCATGGAGTGAAGTGCTCAATCAATATCAACGTCGTACAGATCTCATCCCCAATCTTGTAGAAACAGTTAAAGCTTACGCAGCTCATGAACAAAGCGTTTTCACAAATGTAATTGAAGCACGTGCAAAAGCAACGCAAGTCAACATTAATGCAGATATGTTGAATAATCCAGAAGTTATGCAGCAATATCTCAAAAATCAAGCAAATTTATCAAGTGCACTTTCGCGGCTTATGGCTGTTGTCGAAAACTATCCGGATCTTAAAGCAAACCAGAACTTTCTTGCTCTTCAATCACAATTAGAAGGAACAGAAAACCGAATTTCCGTTGCACGCCGCGATTATATTGAAACAGTACGTGCCTACAATACTGCACTCAAAACAATGCCGACGATGATTTGGGCAAAGCTATGGTTTCGTGATGCTAAACCTATGCCTACTTTTACCATCGATACTGATAGCCAACAAACACCAAAGGTTAATTTTAATTAATGAAAATATTTCAACACTCTATACAACGTCGTACTTTTCTACGTTTATGGGTTCCTTTGAGTATTCTATATTTGATCATTGCATTGGGGAATGTCACTTACGCACACACTAAGTTTCCTCCCTTAACCGGCCATATCAACGATATGGCTCATTTACTTGATCATGCAACACAAAGAAATTTAACGGAAAAGCTAGCTACACTCGAAGAGAAAACAGGAGATCAAATCGTTCTTGTGACGCTCCCTACTCTTTCGGGCAATGATATAGAAACATACAGCAATTCTCTTTTTCGTACATGGAGATTAGGTCAAAAACAAATCAATAACGGCATATTAATCGTCATTGCACCAAATGAACGCAAAGCACGTATTGAGGTAGGCTACGGTCTGGAAGGAGAACTAACAGATGCCATTTCCTCTGTCATTATTAATAGCTTCATGATTCCTAATTTTAGTGAAGGAAATTATCAAAAAGGAATTGTCGAATCCGTTCACGCAATTATCAAAGTGATCACACAAAGTGATGCTGATTTTTCTTTTCGAATCAATCAAAAAGCTAAAGCTGTTGAAGAACAACGCAAACAAGCTGAAAAAGAAGAAATGATTATAAATACAATCACGTTTCTCATTCTCTTTATAGTCGTTGGTTTGCCCATTCTTGCTATGATTTTTGGTAAAAAAATAGGTCCACGAAAGTATCTTTGGCTGGGTATTGTCTTCACACCTTGGTTTTTAAACTTAAATGCGAGCGGTAGAGGTTCTGGTAGAATCTTTGGCGGACCTTCAGGGGGAGGAGGATTCAGAGGTGGTGGTGGATCATCAGGTGGTGGCGGTGCAACAGGAAGATGGTAAAACGAGCATAATGATTTTTTTAATAAAATTCATTGCACTTCTTATAAACTATCTCTTAATCCTGTTCTTTTTTTATTTTTCTGATTACAATACAAACTCAAACATCAAGATAAATATTACCAATGACATTTGAATTAAAACATACGGATCGTAATCACTTATCACATCATTTTAATGCAATTCTAGGAAATCCACCCGTTGAATGGAAGATAAGTAATCATCTAGTTGAGTATCCTGAAGCTCTGCGTTATATGCAAGAACGTGTAGAAAAAATTCTTGCAAAAACCGCGCATGAACAAGTTTGGCTTCTTGAACACCCTTCCCTTTATACAGCAGGGACGAGTGCAAATAAAAAAGATCTTTTGGCGCCTAATTTATTTCCTGTTTATGAAGCAGGACGTGGAGGTGAATTTACATATCACGGTCCAGGACAGCGTATTGCTTATATCATGCTTGATCTTAAACGCCGAAAACAAGACATTCGTGCTTTCATTAGTGCATTAGAAGAATGGATCATACAGATGCTTGCAAACTTTAATATTAAAGGCGAACGCAGAGAAGATCGCGTTGGTGTCTGGGTTAAACAGTCTCATTGCCCATCAAAACAAAATGATCTTTCTTCCGAAGATAAAATTGCAGCTATTGGCATTCGAGTGCGCAAATGGATAAGTTTTCATGGAGTTTCTATCAATGTTAATCCTAATTTAGCCCATTATTCAGGAATTGTTCCTTGTGGAATTACAAACCACGGTGTAACAAGCTTTCTTGATCTAGGTTACCCTGTAACAATGCATGATATTGATATTGCTCTCAAACACGCCTTTGAACAAATTTTCGGTCCAACAATTGATGTTTCCTAAGTGCATTGATTTTTAAATAAAAAACAGGCATAAAATTACTTTAATAAATATTTTATTTTATGAGGTAGATAGTTAAACGCTATGAGCGATAACAAAAAGGATCTTTTTAGTGTTTTAAATAAAGCCCAATCTCGGGTAAATACAAAAGAAAACACTCTGCAGTCTCCAATGAAATCAAAAGCGATGATTTCAAAAAAAAGTGCAAAAGATACGCAAGAAGATGACTATAATGCCCTCTCTATTCGAGTGCTTGAGGGTTTAGAGCCCGTACGTTTACGCCCTGGAATGTATATTGGTGGAACAGACAGTAAAGCGCTTCATCATTTATTTGCCGAAATTATTGATAACGCAATGGATGAAGCTGTTGCGGGTTATGCAGATTTTATTGAGGTCTCATTAGATAGGAACGGTTATATAACCGTTACAGATAATGGACGTGGTATTCCTGTCGAAAATCATCCTCAAATGCCTGAGAAATCTACTCTTGAAGTTATTATGACACAACTCCACTCAGGGGGAAAATTTGATGGAAAGGCTTATCAAACTGCGGGTGGGCTTCATGGAGTAGGAATTTCTGTTGTCAATGCTCTTTCTGATGATATGGAAGTTGAAGTTGCACGAGAACGAAAACTTTACCGCCAACGTTTCTCACGCGGTATTCCTCAATCTGGATTGGAAGATCTAGGAGATGTTTATAATCGTCGTGGTACGCGCGTTCGTTTTCATCCTGATCGTGAAATTTTTGGTGAAAAAGCAGCTTTTGATCCAGAAAAAATCTATAAGATGGCATGCTCCAAAGCTTATCTTTTTGGTGGCGTAAAAATTCGCTGGACTTGTGATCCCGTCATACTTGAAAGCGCAAAAAATATTCCTGAAAAAGCTGTTTTTCATTTTCCCAATGGGCTTAAAGACTATTTACTCTCGTCACTAAAAGATGAATATCGAGTAACATCAGAAGTTTTTTCTGGCAAAACACAACAAAATAATGGCCATGGCTCCGTTGAATGGGCTATTGCTTGGCATGGTGGTGATTCTTGTGTGCAATCTTACTGCAATACGATTCCTACAGGAGAAGGCGGAACACACGAAATAGGATTACGTCAAGCTCTTTTGCGTGGATTGAAATCCTACGCTGAGTTAATAGGAAACAAGCGCGCAACAATTATTACGTCTGACGATATTATGATTTCAACAGCCGCAATACTTTCAGTCTTTATCAGTAACCCTGAATTTGTTGGACAAACAAAAGATCGATTAGCAACCATTGAAGCACAGCGTATCGTTGAGAATGCAATCCGCGATCCTTTTGATCATTGGTTAGCAAATTCCCCGCAAGAAGCAACAAAACTTCTCGATTGGGTTATTGAACGTGCTGAAGAACGTGTTAAACGACGCCAAGATAGAGAAATAAGTCGAAAAACTGCTGTCCGTAAATTACGTCTGCCCGGTAAACTTGCAGATTGTAGCCAGAACCATGCTGTGGGTGCTGAACTATTCATTGTTGAAGGGGATTCTGCAGGAGGATCTGCTAAACAAGCAAGAAATAGAGCAAACCAAGCAATTTTACCTCTTCGTGGTAAAATCTTAAATGTCGCCAGTGCTGCACATGAAAAAATGAACTCAAGCCAAACAATTAGCGATCTTATCCTTGCTCTTGGATGTGGAACACGCTCCAAGTATCGTGAAAAAGATCTCAGATATGAACGTATTATCATCATGACAGATGCTGATGTTGATGGTGCTCATATTGCGTCACTGCTCATTACCTTCTTCTTTCAAGAAATGCCTGACCTTATTCATCAGGGACATTTATATCTCGCCGTCCCTCCCCTTTATAGAATATCGCAAGGAGGAAAAGTTGCTTATGCTCGTGACGACATTCACAAGGATGAATTACTCAAAACTGAATTTACTGGAAAAGCTAAAGTCGAAATCGGGCGTTTTAAAGGGCTGGGTGAAATGCGCGCGGAACAACTTAAAGAAACGACTATGCATCCTCAAAAACGTACATTGCTTCGTGTTTCTATTGATGCCGTGGAAATGCAAGAAACGAAAAAGACTGTAGAAAGTCTCATGGGAACAAAACCAGAAGCACGATTTCGTTTCATACAAGAAAATTCTACTTTTGCTTCTAATCTAGACATCTAATGTAAAAAATATCCCTTTCAAACCACTGCGGCTGCGTCAATCACACGCAGTTGCGGATTGGTCGTTCCATTCCAATAATTCAAACTAAGATGACCAGCTAAATGAATCATCTCACCAATATTTTCAAAAAGAAAATCACCAAGCGATGTCCCTACAGCACGAAAAGCTATTCCTTGCAGTTTTTTTCCTTCAACATTAGATACAATGAGGCGAAGATGTCCTTTACCAACTTCAGATAGATTCACCAATCGATGAGAGGGAAGAACAAAAACAGGTGTTGCATTCCCTGTCCCAAATGGCCCTGCTTTTTCAAGCAACTCAAACAGCGCTTCATTAACACCAGAAGCAGAAAGAGAACCATCTATACTAAGAGACTTTTTAGCATGCAACTCAGAAACCCTTAAAGAAACTTTTTCTTCTAGCCATTTTCGAAAGATTTCAATTTTTGTTGATTGAATTGTAATTCCTGCTGCCATACTATGTCCCCCTCCTTTTTCTAATAAATTTAATGTAACAGCTTCACGAACGAGTGCTCCTAAATCTATACCATTAATTGAACGTCCCGACCCTACGCCATTTCCATCTTCTTTTAAAGCAATAGCAAAAACAGGACAAAAAAAACGCTCTTTGAGACGGGAAGCAAGAATACCAATAATTCCCGGATGCCATTCTTTATGAGAAATTACAAGTGACAAGGGTATTTCTTGATCTTGATAAAGAGAAGCAATATAAGATTCCGCTTGTGTTAATTGAATGTTCTCCATTTCTTGGCGTTCTTGATTAAGCTGATCTAATTGTTCTGCTATTCTGTCCGCTTCATCTTTATTCTCACAGCTAAGCAAACGTGCTCCCAAAGCTTGATCACCAATGCGCCCTCCTGCATTAATTCTAGGACCTAACAAAAAACCAAAATGAAAACTATTAAGCGGCTCCCCTATTCGTGCAACCTTTGTTAAAGCTGTTATTCCTGGATTATGCATAGAACGAGCAACTTGAAGCCCTTTTATCACAAAAGCACGGTTAACCCCCTGTAATGGAACGACATCACATATGGTTGCCAATGCAACAAGATCAAGCATACTTAAAAGATCAGGCAGCTGCCCTTGGAATTGTTTTTTCCGCAGCAAATGATGAACCCAAGCTAACGTAACAAAAACAACGCCCGCTGCACATAAATGCCCCTGTTTAGAAAAATCATCAGGACGATTAGGATTGACAAGAGCAACGGCTTCTTGATGAATCTCTGACATTTGATGATGATCTAAAATCACAACATCAGCACCAGCAAGCCTCGCTGCTTTTACCGCATCTGGGCTGTTTGCGCCACAATCAACAGTGATAATTAACCGAGCACCTTCTTGCACAAGCATCCTCATTGCTTGTTCATTCGGACCATAGCCTTCAACAATACGATCAGGAATATAAATTTTGACTTCAATACCAAAATAACGAAAAAAACGCGCTATGAGTGCTGAAGAACAAGCACCATCAACATCATAATCACCAAAAACAGCAACCTGTTCTTGATTGAGAAGAGCCTTAACAATACGCTCTGCAGCGCATTGCATATCCCTAAAACTTTCTGGATCAGGCATAAGCGTACGTAATGTTGGATTAATAAAAGCAACAGCCTCAGCTTCATCCACATCTCTTGCTGAAAGTACTCGAGCTAACTGATCTGGAAAACCAAATTTTTGGGAAATAGCGCGCGCATTATTTATCCCTTGAACATCAAGGGCATCTAACCAAGCTTGACCACAAGCAGAAGATTCAACATTGAGAAAATAACGAGACCACTGCATTATTGCTTATTTTATAATGAAGAAAGATAAAATACAATCATGCGGTAAAGATAAAATAGTCTTTTGCAACATTCATTTTAAGTTTAAATGGTACACAAACTTCTTTTAATGAGGTATTATAATACCATTATTATAACATATTGTTTTATAAAGTTTTTATTTTCTCTTGACGTCAATCAAAAGACATTATATCAGAGCAAGTAGTATGCGTTAAATATTTCGCTATGGTAACAATTTTCAACGCAAAACAGTAAAAATTCCCTTATATTAAAAGGGTTCTAATAAAGGATACTTCTATGGCAACTTTTTCACAAAAGCCAACTGAAGTGGTGAAAAAATGGGTTATTATTGACGCAGAAAACCTTGTTTTAGGTCGTCTTGCCACATTTGTTGCTAACCGCTTACGTGGCAAACATAAAGCTACATTTACTCCACATGTTGATGATGGTGACAACGTTATTGTCATTAATGCAAATAAAATAGCTCTCACTGGCAAAAAATATACGGATAAAAAATATTATTGGCATACCGGCTATATTGGTGGAATCAAACAACGTACAGCACGTCAACTTCTTGAGGGGCGTTTTCCCGAACGCGTTATTGAAAAAGCGGTAGAGCGCATGATTCCTCGTGGTCCCCTTGGTCGCCGTCAATTGAAGAATCTACGTGTTTACGCTGGAAGCCAACATCCACATGAAGCACAACAGCCTGAATCTCTTGACGTTGGTGCTTTAAACCGCAAAAACAAAAGGATTGCTTGATTATGGCTGAAATTAATTCTCTTTCTGAGCTTAGCATAGTAACAAGTATTACAGAAACACATGAAAATGTTGTTCCTGTCCACGTGCAAAAGCTTGATTCACAAGGACGTGCTTATGCAACAGGAAAGCGTAAAGACGCTGTTGCACGCGTATGGATTAAACCAGGTTCTGGAAAAATCACGATCAACAATAAGGAATTTGACAAATATTTTGCTCGTCCTGTTCTTAGAATGATTCTTCGTCAACCAATTGTTGCAACAAACAGGGATACCCAGTTTGATATTATTGCAACCGTTGCAGGTGGTGGTCTTTCCGGACAAGCTGGTGCAGTGCGCCATGGCATTTCCAAAGCTTTAACCTATTACGAACCAGAACTTCGCTCAATCTTGAAAAAAGGTGGTTTTCTCACCCGTGATAGCCGTGTTGTTGAACGTAAAAAATACGGTAAAGCAAAAGCACGTCGTTCTTTCCAATTCTCAAAGCGTTAATTTCATTTTTTGTACAATGCATAAAGCCTCGGACAAAAACGGGGCTTTTTTAACTGCTAAAACAGATTTTTAGTAGAGAAAAATTTACACCGGTTAGAAGAAAATAAGAATGCAAAACAACCGATTCTCCTTAGACAAGAGCTAAAAAATAGATCAAAAAATTCAAAAGCTCAGTTTCAATTTTTAAAAACTTGTATTTTTTTAATAGACATATCCACGTGCTAGAATACAAAATATCTGTAATATAACTTTAGTTATCTCATAAGCTTTTCAATGTCTTTTTCTATCATTACTTAACAAGCTTCAATCCAAGAAATGCTTTACCATTGTGATAAAATGCGGGACAGAAATAGGTTTTGACATATATTCTTCACATCCACTTGCACGAATTCGTTCTTCATCCCCTTTCATAGCAAAGGCTGTTACAGCAACAACGGGAATCGATCTTAGTTCTTCATCTTCTTTTAATTGTTTAATAACATCTATTCCAGAGACCTCTGGCAACTGGATATCCACAAGGATAAGGGATGGCATTGATGAACGCGCCAAATCTAATGCCATAAGACCATTCCGCGTTTCAATGGTTTCATAGCCACTCGCTTCTACGAGATCACGGAATAGCTTCATATTAAGCTCATTATCTTCCACGATCATGACTTTTTTTGACATTAGTATAACTTCCACCCTTCTTAAACAAAATAGGAATGAATCTACATTCTCTTTGCTTAAGATAAAATGATAAAAAAAATTGTAAACCACAAAGAGACTAAAAGCTTCCAATAAAAGCTTTTTACGCAAACATTTGTAATACTCATCACTATGCTTTTTCATTTCATAAAAATGAAACCCACAAATAGTTGTAAGATTGTATTACCGTATATTTTTTGAGTTAATATGCAAAGTTTATGGATATCTCAATTAATGCATTCGCGTTTTCATCATAAAAAAATATCAGCCACAAACTTAGCTCAAATGCGTATTTTAAAGAGGAAAAAATTTAAGTAGTCTTTAAAATAGCTGATTAGTTAAATTTAATGTGCCATATACTGCCATCCCCCAAACAATATCTTAAGGATAAACTTATCAATATCATTAAGAGTAAAATATAAATAAACCGTGATTAAATATCACGGTTTATTTATATAAAATATTCAACAACAGAATAATTCAAAGTTCATCAAGTAAAATATCTTTTAATTCAAAGCCCATGCACTATAAGCAAAAGCATCGAATGTTCTTCCACCTGTCGTTCTTCCGGGACTCGGTGGCTTTCTAGTAAAGAAATATACAAGATATGCGATTAAACCAAAAATCGCTGCCTCCATCCCCATTAAACCTGCGACTTTTTGGACATTTTTCTCAGCCCCTTGTCCTCCAAATTGGCTAATAATCATATCAACAGCTTTAATAACTCTATTTTCCTGTGTCATTACAGAAATGAAACCAGCATTTTGAAATCTACCATTTAAAGAATCGGCATTGGCTCCTAAAACCTGTGAAAAGAAAATAGCGACTGCAACCACACATACTATACAATGCTTAAATATTTTCATCATAACCACCTATTACAATGTTTAATAAAATAAATTTTCTTTACCACCCCCTCTAAATAGAAAACATTACATCATCTATCGATAACGTATATTTATCTTCTTATAATAAAAAATATAATACAAAACTTTAATTAATAATTTTATTTTAATTGCTATTTTTATATTATATTACATTTACAATATACCCGTTACATATTTATCTTAAGTTTGTCAATTATTTTATTTGTGTTTTTATATTATACAATTTAATGCTAAAATGTATTAAATTAGAATTATTTTATTGTTTTTATTATAATTTTAGTTTTATTATCATAAATATTATTATGGTATTACAGTACAAAAAATACCAACGTGTTGTTTTTTAGTTACACGTACTGTTTTTTATTTTTTATATAATATAGTAAGATAAATATTTTTAAAATTTACAGAAAACAAAAAAATACTTTATTGAAAGATTCTGATAAAATTATTTGCATTATTATAAATTAGGAAGAAATAGCTGTCCTAGTAAAAAAATTAGCGTAAACTCCAGCTTAGCTCTTTGATTGAAAAAGCTAAATCAGATACAATAAGAGATAACTTTTGGTGAACGCGCCAAATCTAATGCCATAAGGACATTACACATTTTGACGATTTCACAGCCTCTCGTTTCTACAAGAACGCGGAATAATTTTAATAAAGTTCTTTAATAAAGTTCATTGTCTTCCACGATTATAACTTTCTGACTTTTATATCATCCCCCTAATCCATTAAATTTACGAATTGTTTTTTTTAAACTTATGAAAGTCATAGCAATAAAAAGAAAAGTACTCAACAGAAGATATCCAATATTCCATTCGCCTTTACCAAATAACAGTGAAACGGGCAAAGAAGCAGAAAAAGCCATAGGAAGCATAAACAAAAACCATTTTACGATGCTTAAAGGATAAATGCCTATTGGTACAAATGACAGCTCGTAAATCATTTCATGAAAATATTCGACAGGCATCTTACGGCTAATAATAAATGTTATAAAATTAAACATCATGAAAAAACAAATATTGACGATAAAAACACAAAATATTGCAACAATAAAAGAGATCCATCTGAGCTTAAGATCGGATATATTCGGTAATGATACAAATAAATAGGCGCTAACATAAAGAACAAAGAGCTTGATCAGATTAAGTGGTTTACACCAACCAAACAACATCAACAACCAGATTGAAACAGGCTTTATCAAGTATGGCTCAATTTTACCATCCGCTACTTTTTCAAAAAATGTTTCAATAGAATTAGTAAAAATATTCAAAAATATTCCAAGTAAAACAAAGACAACAAAGATAAAATGAATTTCATCTGTGCTATAGTTACCGATCTTTCCTGAAAAAGAAGATATTCTATCAATAAATATGAATTGAATAAAATAATAGCATAGAGAAAGAATAAACTCCCCAGCCAAATTCTTACCATAAACAATCTGTCGGCGGATATTCAGGCTGATAAAATGAAGGATTATTTTCATCTCAACCACCCGCTCCATTATATGCTTTCATTCCTTTATTCCAAGCAATATAAATTAAGAATAAAAGACACAAAATATAAGTAAAACTTCCGAAAATAAACTGCTGAAACAACGCTAAATTTTGCGTCGCGAAAAACTCGGCAGGAGCTGATATCATGAAACGATAAGGATTAAATTGCATAAGCGGAATAAGCCACACCGGCCAAAAAGATGGTGGTAAAAGAACACCCCCAAGAAGCGCTGAACTGAGAATACTGAAAGAGAGTAATATATTGTACTCAATCACCAAAAAGCTTAATAAGGCAATTCCAAAAGAGATTAAAAAACAAAGCAATTGTGATAGAATAACAATGAGAAAAAAGAATAGAAAAGCGATGACCAATCCCAGAATATTTTCATAGGATGAAACAAGCTTAACAACAAAAAGAGCCAATAACGGGATGCTATATAATACACTCTCCCCTAAAAAAGTAAAAAGCATTTGTGTCATATAACTGAAGGGCTTTGTAAGATATACTTCTAATTGACCTTCTTTAACATGATGAGAGAAAAACTTAATCACATTATAACCATTATTTAAGCGTCCTAGGACTAAAGCAAAAGCATAATAATACATCATATCATGAAAGCTAAAGCCATTTATGGTGTTGCCCATATCAGAGAAAAGTGCATTCCATAATAGAAGTTGAATAACAAATGGCGAAAGTGTCCCAATGATAATATCGGTAAAAAACATTACTCTATCACTTAGAACAGTGAGTAATCCATTCTTGGCAAAAAGAAACATACCAAAGCAGTGGTTAGATAAATTCTTTAAATTTAACACGGAGCATCTCTTCAAGCGAGGGAGTGGATACAGAGAACGTACAGTTCAGTTCGGTTGTAATTTCGCGTACAAAACGCGCAAAATCCTCACGGGGCAGCGAAACCTCCAGCGAGCATTCTTCAGCGTTAAAGTGCTTATCCTTTAAAGAAGTAGATGATTTCAACGCAATCTCATCAATTTTTTCTACAACAGTTGAAGATGTAGCTACGTGTTCACAAAAAAGCGTCATTCTCACCAAAGAAGGAATGACATTTTTAAGCGCTTGAAGATTGCCATGAAACTGTTTCTTTCCCTTATGCAAGAGAATAATATCATCAACGTATCCATCAATATCTCCCATATCATGACTCGTGATGATATACCCTGTGCCGCGCTCCCTTTTCAGTTTTTTAAGAAGCTCCCTGATTTCATGCTTAGATGTAATATCAAGACCAATACTTGGCTCATCGAGAAACAACAGTTTAGGTCTAAAGGAGAGATTAAATGCCAATTCACTTTTCACTCTCTCACCCAGACTAAGCATCCGCACTGGCTTATCCATAATATGCTCAAGACCCAGCAACTCTGTAATCTCTCTAAGATCACGGGTAAAAGAGGCGCGTTCAAGACCATATAATGGTCGAACCATATCCAGACTGTAGCGTAAGGGTAAATCCCACCACAAACAATTCTTGTGACCAAAGACCACACCCAAAGACTTGAACAGATCTTTTTTTGCTTTATAAGGATCAACACCAAGGACTTTAATACATCCCTCATCAGCATATTGTATACCAGAAAGTATTTTAATCCAGTGTCGATTTACCCGCTCCGTTAGGGCCAAGAATTGCTAATGATTGCCCTGAAAAGAGGGTAAAACTCATATCTTTTAACACATGATGATTTGTATAAACCGGCTTGAAGAGAGAAACCACCTTGTTTTTAAAACCAATTCCTCTGTCAATGTTGCGATATATTTTTGAGACGTTATTAACGTCAATCAATAATGATCCCATCAGTCACTCCTAATTTCAACTTATCCCCCCCTTTGAATGTTCCCATAATAAATATCTGTTTTTGTTCACTAGACAAAACAAAAGTGTTCAAGCCCTCCTTAGAGCAATAAAACGCACCTGACGTTTTATCTCCAATTTTTTGTCTAGATATTTTTTCAATGTGATGAGTTCACTTCAATGAAGCATTAAGATACTAAAAACTTATTTCTTCTTTTATGAAAGATAATCTTTTGGATAAACTAAGTAAGTAGAAAAATAATTGCTCATTGAAAGAAGAACTTTGCTAATAAACCTTCATATAAACAAAGATACAAAGCATAAATCTATACTATAAGCATATCAAACAACATTGATAACAAACCAAACTTCCTTGACAAAAGGAATTCCTTGAGAAGATACTTTTCCTCAGCATTACTATAAAATGCCTCAATTATCTCCCATGAAAAAATTAAAATCGCCTTCACTATTTTAGTAAATATCTTTCAGATTTTATCTAACTCATCTCCCTCAACAGACACGCCTCCCCAATATATGACCTCTGTAGATAATTCAAAGGAGCAGCTTCATCAACTCAGATTATTAAACAATACATCGTATCCCAAAATAACAATACAATCAATATGGATAAAGAGCTGTAGAAAGAAAACTTACAATATTCGAAAATTTCATCACTCAAAAACACAATTTTCTTATAGCGATTTACTTATCAAAAACTTTCTCCAAATGATGCACTATTCATCTTATCAAATTTATAGACAAAATTTGTATCAATCAAAAAGAACAAATGAAGTTTCTTTACTCTGTTTCAGCATCACTCTCATTAAAAGACAAAAGATTAAAACTTTGGACCATATGAGGCGGTAAAGGTGCAACAATATCCAATATTCCTCCTGAAGGATGAGGAATACGAATACGACGTGCATGAAGATGAAGACGGTTTTGAATTCCTCCTGGTAATGTCCAATTACTATCAGAAAAAAAATACTTTGTATCGCCAATGATCGGATGATCCATATAGGCAGCATGCACACGAAGCTGATGTGTTCTCCCTGTATAGGGTTCCATTTCAAGCCACGAAAGAGCCCGCCCTCGCGTATCTAAAACGCGATAGTAGGAAACCGCATGATGTGAATCTGGCTCCCCATGTTCACAAACACGCATTTTATCACCTTGTGCAGTCATTTCCTTAACCATCCACGTTGAAATTTTGTCCTGCTTTTTTTTAGGCACGCCCCGAACCAACGCCCAATAAGTCTTTTTTGTTTCTCGCGCTCTAAAAGCAGCTGTTAAGGACTGAGCCGCTCCCCTTGATCGCGCAACAATAAAGACACCCGACGTCTCACGATCAAGACGATGAACCAAACGCGGCTTTTCACCTTTTTTATTGCGCCATACCTCAAGCATACTATCCATATGACGTGTTAAACCAGAACCTCCTTGTACAGCCAACCCAGCTGGCTTGTTAAAAACAAATACCTTTGGATCTTCATAAAGCAGCATTTTTTTCAAAACGGTTTCATCATCCTGCCCACGAAGTGTTTTATCCGTTATTGAAAGATTTTCCTTGTCACTAATAGGGAGAGGTGGAATACGAACAGCTTGCCCCATACAAAGACGCGTATCGGCTTTAACACGTCCACCATCAAGCCGTATCTGACCAGAACGCAACAATTTCTGCAAAGCTCCAAAACCAAGTCCTGGATAATGCACTTTAAACCAGCGATCTAAGCGCATTCCATTTTCATCTACCTCAACTTTTTTTATTTCTACGCCTGCCATGAAAATTCCCTTACCTGTTAATTTTCTCTGCCCAAAATTTTTTACCTGATAATTTTATTGATCTGTTTTGCGCCTTTATAAACACAAAAATTCATATTTTAGTTGGCTTTATCACACCATATTACAGTTAGTATCCAAAATTGCCTTTTCTTAACGGTCAAATTCTATTAGCTAAAAACTAAGCGTTATAAAAATCAACAGCCTTTACGCTTAATAGCGAATGGAGATAATTAACCGTGTCCTTATTCAAAACCTATGCACGTGTTCTCACTTACCTAAATAGAGAAAAAAATGCATCTCTTTTAATCTGTACCGCTAATGTTATATTAGCTATTATCACCATTGCAGAACCTATTTTATTCGGACGTGTTATTGATTCTATTTCAGAAAAATCAGCTATCATTCCTACTCTTACCCTTTGGGTTTGTTTTGGACTTTCACATATTATTGCTTATGTCCTTGTTGCTCGCGGTGCTGACCGCTTAGCCCATAGACGCCGCTTAACGGTTTTAACGGAATCTTTCGAACGTATCATTGCCATGCCTTTAATTTGGCATCAACAACGTGGGACTTCCAACGCACTCCATACACTTTTGCGCGCAATAGATTCCATGTCAACCATATGGCTTGATTTTATGCGCCAACACCTCTCAACACTTGTCGCCTTATTGGTTCTCATCCCCATAGCGTTTAATATGAATTGGCGTCTTTCAATAGTCTTGGTTGTGCTTGCCATCATCTACGTATTAATTGCACGTTTAGTGATGCGAAAAACAAAAGACGGACAAGCCGCTGTAGAATGCTACCACCACAACCTTTTTAAACATGTCAGTGATTCAATCTCTAATGTTTCCATTGTACAAAGTTATAACCGAATAGAAGAAGAAACTTCTATACTGCATCAACATACAAATGCTCTGCTTAAAGCACAAAATCCTGTTCTCAATTGGTGGGCGCTGGCCAGTGGCTTAAATCGAATGGCTTCAACAATTTCAATCGTTTGTGTTCTTCTCCTTGGAGCTTTTTTTGTTGCAAAAGGTCAATTACGAGTAGGTGAAGTTGTTGCTTTTGTTGGATTTGCACAACTCATGATTAGCCGTCTAGACCAAATGAGTAATTTTATTAATTGTGCAATATCCTCACAAGCAAAACTGCAAGAATTTTTTGAAATGGAAGACTCAACCTTTCATATCAACGAACCGCAAAATCTTCCTTCCCTTCAAAATGTTAAAGGCGCCATACAATTCCATCACGTGACCTATAAATTCCCAAATTCTTCTCAAGGTGTTTTTGATGTTTCCTTTGAGGTTAAAGCAGGACAAACTGTTGCGATTGTAGGACCAACAGGGGCTGGGAAGACAACATTGATCAATCTGTTGCAGCGCGTATACGACCCTGCCTTTGGGCATATCTCCATTGATGGAATAAATATATGCTCGATCAATCGCGAATCTTTACGCAAATCTCTAGCAACAGTATTTCAAGACTCGGGTCTTTTCAACCGTACTATTCATGACAATATTTCAATAGGAAAAACGAGCGCAACGAATGAAGAACTTTATGAAGCAGCAAAATTAGCAGAAGCTCACGATTTTATTCTAAAAAAAGCTGATTGTTATAACACAATAGTGGGCGAACGAGGATCTCAATTATCAGGTGGAGAAAAACAGCGACTAGCAATTGCACGCGCTGTTTTAAAAAATGCCCCTATTCTCATTCTAGATGAAGCAACAAGTGCTCTTGATGTTGAAACAGAAGCACGTGTCAAAGATGCTCTCGATTCCATACGCCATAACCGCACTACTTTTATTATAGCACATCGCCTCTCAACAGTACGCAATGCTGATATGATACTCTTTCTGGAACATGGTTACTTAATGGAAAAAGGAAACTTTCAAGAATTGATCGATAAAGGAGGGCGTTTCTCTAAATTTTTAAAGGCAAGTGGTTTAACAATCAAACCACCAGAAAGAGAAGGAGAAAATGTTATCCCCTTACACGAAGCCATAGCATCATAAAAATGATACTCTTCATAAATCTTATGCAAAAAAATCCTCCTCAATACAACAAGAGCGCTTGTATAATGCAAGTAAAAAGATTTCTAAAAATGCCACAATCCATTTCAGGTATTTAAGACAGATATTAAAACAATTTAGTATTTTCTCTGCTATTGCAATTTTACTAGATTGGGACAAAAATATTGCCCTATATCTGTGCGTATTAACGAGTATACACTCTCATTTAGGGAAAATATAAAGATGTAAAGGTAAAAATAACTTCCAGTTTTACCGTCTTCTTTTAACTCAGCTTTACGAATTTCAAAACGAACTGAAGCAATAGCTTTTTTAATAATGAATATTATGTATTGCTTTTTGTTTATCACGTTCTTTATAATCCTCTCATAAAGAACAGAATGTCATTGTTTTGCACATTCATATGGCTTTTTTAGAAACATTTCTCAATGCTCCTAAGCCCATTTCACAACGACATCCATGAGTGATTTTGATTAATTTAACATACACAGAATTTGAAACGATAAATTATCATTATAAATCAATATATTAAGATAATCTCATCATAATAAATTAGATATTAATCTAAATCTTTAGATTTGTGTAACATTCCTTTGATTTATATTGATAATTCATTATTTTATAACTTGAAATAAAGATTTATAAAGATAGGAGAATATTCTTTTCAAGACCTTTTAATGATAAATAAAAAAACTGTTTGCTTGTACATAACAAGAAAAATGAAAACAATACAATATCTCTAAGATACAACAACTCTTTTATAAGCCTTTTCAAGGAAAGGGATTTTAGTTATTTGAAAGCTAATAAAATAATGACAGCTTATAACTTTATAAGGATAATCGTATGCAATAAATCTTGTATTATCCCTTTCATAAAAAGAGATATTTCTTCAAAAAAATCTATAGGAGCAACACAATAACTAGTCTTCTTAGTAAAAGAATACACAGCAAAGCATGAAGTGCTGCATAATCTATTTTGTCTTTACAATTGGATTTTCCCCCAATTACGCTGTATCTGATTTCAGCAACACACTAGATAGATATTCGTGATACTTAGACGCCAACCCAATATAAAAATGTAAGAAACACCTATGCAGAATGATTTCATTCTTTAATTTTTTCCAGAAAATCTTTTAGTGCCGCAAATGCCTCATCAGCTTTGTTCCCCTCAGGACCACCAGCCTGCGCCATATCAGGACGGCCACCTCCACCTTTACCACCAAGCATACCTGAAAGAATACGAACGAGATCAACAGCATTTAACTTATCCGTTAAATCATCCGTAACGCCAACAACAGCACTCCCTTTTCCATCCTCTGAGACACTAATAAAAGCAACCACTCCAGATCCGATTTGTTTTTTCTCAGAATCGACGAGCGCCTTAAGATCCCGTGGTAAAATATTTTTAACAACGCGTCCGGTAAAAGAAAGCCCTTTAATGATGGTAATATCACCTTGGCTCCTTTCTGTTATTCCACCACTCAACATCATTTTCTTGCGTACATCATTCAATTCTTTTTCAAGTTTACGACGATCATCAAGCAAAATTCGCACCCGTTCTTCCACGCCAGCAGAAGAAGTTTTTAAAAGATCAGCAATTTCATGAATACGTTCATCTTGGCGGCTAAGATAAAGACGTGCTTCTTTGCCTGTTAAAGCTTCAATACGCCGCACTCCAGCTGAAACAGAACTTTCAGAAAAAATATGAATCAAACCAATATCACCTGTTCGCTCCACATGTGTGCCTCCACAAAGCTCTATTGACCAATGCTTTTTTAATCTTCGCTGTTCAAGTGGCTCCCCCATAGAAACAACGCGAACTTCATCACCATATCTCTCACCAAATAATGCCATTGCACCTTCAGAAATTGCATCATCTACAGCCATGAGGCGCGTTACCACTCTACTATTTTGCAAAATAATCTCATTTGCTAAATCTTCTATTTTTTTCAGTTCTTCTGGTGAAACGGATTTTGGATGAGAAAAATCAAAACGCAACCGATCTGGCAATACAAGAGAGCCTTTTTGTGTAACATGAGATCCCAAAACTTGTCGTAAAGCTTCGTGTAACAAATGGGTAGCAGAATGATTTCCACGAATTTTTTTACGACGAACAACATCAACGTTTAATTCTACACAATCAGACCTTGATGCCTGACCAGATTTCACCACCCCAATATGGATAAAAACACCATCACCCTTTCTTTGGGTATCATGCACCTCAAAAATAAAATTTTCACCAGAAATGATCCCACTATCACCAACTTGTCCACCAGATTCACCATAAAAAGGTGTTTGATTAACAACAAGCATAGCTTTCTGACCTAAAGAAATATGATCAACCAGTTTACCATCACACACGAGAGCTGTAAGAATGCCTTTAGCCGTTTCTGTTTCATAACCCAAAAATTCTGTAGCCCCCACTTTATCACGAACAGAAAACCAGATCTTTTCTGTTACAGCTTCCCCAGAACCAGACCAATTGGCACGCGCTTCCTCTTTTTGACGTTCCATCGCTTTATCAAAAGTATCAACATCAACAGATATTCCACGACGCCGCAAAACATCCTGCGTTAAATCAAGCGGAAAACCATAGGTATCATAAAGCTTGAAAGCAACTTCACCATTTAAATGATCTCCTTCTTTAAGATCGGTACTTGCTTCATTTAACAAACCAAGTCCTCGTTCAAGCGTTTTACGAAAACGTATTTCTTCTAACCTTAAAGTTTCTGAAATCAAAGATTCAGCACGCACCAATTCAGGATAGGCCTGTCCCATTTCGCGGTTTAAAGCAGGCAAAAGTCGCCACAATAAGGGCTCTTTAGCACCAAGAAGATGCGCATGACGCATAGCACGACGCATAATACGACGTAAAACATATCCTCTTCCTTCATTAGAAGGAAGCACACCATCAGCAATCAAAAATGCAGATGAACGAAGATGATCAGCAATGACACGATGACTGGCAATAAAATCACCCTTTGCCTCAATCTCTGTAATTTCTTCTGATGCAGCAATTAATGCACGAAAAAGATCAATGTCATAATTATCATGAACGCCCTGTAAAACAGCAGCAATACGCTCTAATCCCATACCGGTATCAATAGAAGGATGAGGCAAATCAACACGTTTTTCCTGAGAAATCTGCTCATATTGCATAAAAACAAGATTCCAAATCTCAATAAAGCGATCGCCATCTTCTTCCATACTTCCAGGAGGACCACCCCAGATTTCATCGCCATGATCATAAAAAATCTCCGAACAAGGACCACAAGGTCCTGTTTCTCCCATCGACCAAAAATTATCAGCCGTCGCAATACGGACAATTTTTTCATCTGGAAGACCTGAAATTCTACGCCACAGTTCAGCAGCAACATCATCACTATGGTAAACTGTCACCAACAATTTATCTTTTGGTAGGCAAAATTCCTTCGTTAAAAGATTCCATGATAAAAGAATGGCTTCTTCTTTGAAATAATCACCGAAAGAAAAATTACCCAGCATTTCAAAAAATGTATGATGGCGTGCCGTATAACCAACATTATCAAGATCATTATGCTTTCCACCCGCACGAACACATTTTTGTGCCGTTGTTGCCTGCTTATAAGGAGGTTGTTCAAGTCCAGTAAAAACATTTTTAAACTGCACCATCCCTGCATTTGTAAACATAAGTGTAGGATCATTTCTCGGAACAAGCGGACTAGAAGAAAGAACTTTATGCCCATTACGATGAAAATAATCCAAAAATATTGACCGAATATTATTAACACTATTCATACTGACACCTGCTCAATACAGCACAAAACCATAAAAGAAAAATCCCCCTCATTAAATATCCTCTTCGCCAAGCATGGAGTCAATTTAATCAAAGAATGGAATATTTGTTTTAAAAAATTGAGAAAAAAATGACTGTGTATTTAAAAACTCAAACAAAAAAACAGAAAAAAATTATAGACGAAAAAAACGCTCCATCAAATGGTTTCATCACTTTCTATATTTTCTGACCCTGCATTTTCTAACAATTCAATCGCAATCAAACCAGCATTTTGGCGCAAAGCTGCTTCAATCTCTGTAGCTATTTCCGCATGTTCACGTAAAAACTGCTTTGCATTCTCACGCCCCTGTCCTAAACGCTGAGAATTATAAGAGAACCATGCACCAGATTTTTCCACAATACCAACCTTGACACCCAAATCAATCAATTCACCTACTTTGGAAATACCTTCACCATAAATAATATCAAACTCAACCTGCTTGAATGGAGGTGCCAGTTTATTCTTCACCACTTTAACACGCGTCTGATTACCAACGATTGCATCCCTATCTTTAATGGATCCAATGCGACGAATATCTAAACGAACAGAAGCATAAAACTTTAAAGCGTTTCCACCCGTTGTCGTTTCGGGAGAACCAAACATCACACCAATTTTCATGCGAATTTGATTAATAAAGACAACCATACAGTTAGAGCGAAAAATTGCTGCTGTTAATTTTCGCAACGCTTTACTCATTAACCGAGCTTGCAATCCGGGCAAAGCATCACCCATTTCACCGTCAATTTCTGCTCGCGGTGTTAAAGCTGCGACAGAATCCACAACAAGCACATCAACTGCACCAGAACGAACCAACGTTTCTGTAATTTCCAATGCCTGTTCACCGGTATCTGGCTGAGAAATGAACAAGTTTTCTAAATCAACACCAAGCTTACGCGCATAAATAGGATCAAGCGCATGCTCTGCATCAATAAAAGCACAAATTCCACCCCCTTTCTGTGCTTCAGCAATAGCATGTAGAGCCAATGTTGTTTTCCCAGAACTTTCTGGTCCATAAATCTCAACAATACGCCCCTTCGGTAATCCACCAATCCCTAAAGCAATATCCAAGGATAACGACCCTGTTGGAACTGTTTCAATTTCAACAACCTGCTCTTTTTGCCCAAGACGCATAATCGAGCCTTTACCAAAAGAACGTTCAATTTGTGAGAGAGCAGCATCGAGAGCTTTTGTTTTATCCACGATTATATCCTTGACCGATTCATAATAACCTAAAACCTAAGTGTACACTGTACTTTTAATTTAACTAAAGGCTTGAGTTTAGATTTTCACAGACTATTTCCATTCCTATCTCCACATTATGTCCATAACATTCATGACCATCACAATAAAGAATTGGCATCGCTTATCTTATGACACAAAATAAACTCCAATAAAATAATATCCCTATGAGAGCATAGTTAACATATTTATATCTCTCTAGAAAAGGAACAATTTAAATTTAAACACAATGTTCTACAGCCCTTCTTCTTATCCCTTTGATTAAGTACTTAAGTGACTAAGAATTCTCCTGCTATTGATCACACAAAAACGCATTATCAATCAACCTCATCCCCTATCGCATCGAAGAACAAAACGCCATTGTGTTGCATATTCATGCACTTGATTTAAGAAACATCTCTCAACACCCCCAAGCTCACTTCGTGACAACACCCATGAATGCGGTATACTGTAAAGCCCTTTGGGAGCCACCATCTTTACACTAAAGAATGAGAAAGTCGGCACCATCACACTATTTATCATCCCCCAATGTTGCGACAACTCTCGGCACTTGAGACGCTTCATAAGAAGAATTTTTAGTTCTTTCTTGTACAGTTTTTATCACACGCTAATCCTGCTTATAACATGCAAGCGAATGATTTGATTGCTTCAACAAATACCAAGCTTGGAATGAGTAAAATTCACGGTATTTAGGACTTTCATTCAACTTACAAAACAGTGAGTTATCGTTATAAATCAATTATATTATTTAATAAACACCACAAAAATAAAGCAGCTTAAAAGTTGAATAACACATTTAAATTTGATAAAAAATATGCACTTTTGAAGATATCAAAAAAAATCTCTACGAGCAATGCAATAAATATTTAAAATATAAGCTAAACTGCTCATACAATAACATAAGAGATAAAAAATAAATCCAAGATCAATAAAACATGTATTTCCACTCAAATTTTATTTTTGATCTTTACGTTTTTTGCGCAATTGTTTCCACCACTCAAGACGTTTCACAATTTCACGCTCAAAACCACGCTCAACTGGCTTATAATAACTCTGACGCCCAAGTTTTTCGGGAAAATATTCTTGTCCTGAAAAAGCGTCTGGTTCATCATGGTCATAACAATAACCATTTCCAAACCCTTCCTCCTTCATAAATTTCGTAGGAGCATTAAGAATATGCTTAGGAGGTGATAAAGAGCCATTTTTGCGCGCACAACGCAGTGCTGCTTTATACGCGAGATATGTTGCATTTGACTTTGGCGCAGTTGCAACATAAAGACATGCTTGCGCCAAAGCCAATTCTCCTTCTGGTGATCCTAAATAATCATAGGCATCTTTTGCTGCATTACAAATGACAAGAGCTTGAGGATCCGCCAAACCAACATCTTCAACGGCCATACGAACCAATCTTCGCCCAATATAGAGAGGATCTTCACCAGCATCCAACATACGTGCCAAATAATAAAGCGCAGCATCAGGATCAGATCCACGAACGGATTTATGCAACGCTGAAATGAGATTATAATGCCCATCTCGTCCTTTATCATAAATGGGCACACGACGCTGAATAACTTTTTGCAAAGCAACAACATCAAGAATCTCTCCCAATGGTGCAATAGACCAAACTTCCTCTGCCAATGTTAACGCTACCCGCGCATCACCATCAGACATCTCTATCAAAACGTCTCTGGAATCATTATCCAAAGGAAGAGTTTTTCCCTCCACTTCTTCAGCACGCCTTAAAAGCATGTCCAAACTTTCATGATCATGTGAAAGAAATGTTAAAACACGTGCACGCGAAAGAAGAGCAGCATTAAGTTCAAAAGAAGGATTTTCGGTTGTTGCACCTATAAGTACCACAGTACCTTCTTCCATCACAGGAAGAAAACTATCCTGCTGTGCACGATTAAACCGATGAATTTCATCAACAAAGAGAAGTGTTTTATCCCCAGATATAAAACGCCTCTGCGCAACTTCAAAAATCTTTTTAAGCTCAGAAACTCCTGTAAAAATAGCAGAAACCTGCTCAAACGCGAAATTTGTTTCAAGTGCTAACAAACGTGCAACGGTTGTTTTTCCCGTCCCTGGAGGTCCCCAAAAAATCATCGATCCAATTGAGCCAGTTGCCACCATACGTGAAAGCAAACCATCCTCTCCAATCAAATGCTTTTGTCCCACAACATCATTGAGAGAACAAGGGCGCATTCTTTCTGCAAGTGGCTGATTTTTATTAACTTGAAAATCAAAAGACGAAGTAAAAAAATCTTTCTTCAAAAAAAACCTCAACGAATAAATTGGCGAATATACATACCATCACGTTCATATTCCAATTGCCAAGTACGCGAACGAGCTTGCATAAGAACCTTTTTCAACTGATGAACTGTTTGAATTTTATGGCCATTTACAACACGTAGAATATCTCCTGACTGAAAAATTCCAGCTGCATTGCTCATGTCATCAAGGTTGGTAATCACAACCCCTTTTGCAGATATAGGAAGATGAAAACGTCGACTATTTTGCGGTGTTAAATCTAACACTTCAGCACCGGCAAGAGGACTGTCACCCGTGATTTTTTCAGATTTTAAAAATGCAGTTTCTGATATCGATGAAACTATTATTTGTGTTTTTAAAGTTTTTCCATTTCGTAAATATTCCAAAGCAAGACTATGCTCAACGTCAGCTGTCATCAAACGATACCCAAGACTATCTGGACTATCAACGCGTACCCCTTGCACACTCAAAATAACATCACCTACTTTCAATCCAGCTTTTTCAGCAGGACTATCTTTGATAACTTCAATAATCAGAGCACCATAGGGACGTTCTAAACCTAAACCACCAGCAATATCAGGTGTAACATTTTGAAAAGAAGCCCCAATATAAGGCGGCACAAAATATTTTCCACCGCGTTTAACAGTATCAAGCATCACTTTTACAAGATTAACTGGAATAGCAAAACCAATCCCTACAGAACCACCGGAACGCGAATAAATAGCTGTATTAATTCCGATTAATTGACCTTTCATATCAATTAAAGCGCCACCAGAATTCCCTGGATTAATGGCAGCGTCTGTTTGAATAAAAAAGTCAAAATCAGAAATCCCAACACGTGTACGCGCTTGCGCTGAAACAATACCACTTGTAACTGTTTGACCAACACCAAAAGGATTACCAATAGCAAGAACAAGATCACCAACTTCAACAGCATCAGAATTTCCCAAAGAAAGAACAGGGAATTGAGCATCTTTTTCCTCAACTTCAAGAATTGCAATATCAGTTGCTTCATCTTTGAGCACGATCTTACTCTCAAACTCCCGCCCATCAGAAAAAGCCACTTTAATTTCGCTTGCATCTTTAATGACATGGTAATTTGTAACAATCAAACCACGTGCATCAACAATCACCCCTGATCCTAATGACGATTGCTTGCGAACAGGAAAATTATTTTGAAAACGACCAAAAAACTGCTCAAAAAATGGATCCCCTTCAAAAGGTGAGCGTGCTCTAATTTGTCGAGCTGCATAAATATTTACAACAGATGGAACTGTCTTTTTAACTAAAGGAGCAAATGAAAGAGTGATTTCTGTTTGTGTTTGAGGTACATGAGCATATACATGATCAAATGATATCTGCATCATAATTGCAAAAAAAATCCGCACCCAAAAAGAATATCTCATAATCCACTCCTTATAAAATCAGCACATTCTGTTGAAGATTAATAGAATAAAAAAACTCATCCCCGCAAATTAAGGATCTCTATTAATATTTCATAATAGAGAATAAAAACAACCTATTTGAACAATAAATATTATAAAAATAAGATAATTCTTCAATGTCCTATAATTTTCTCTCTGCACCTATTTCTCAACTAAAACAAACTTAAAAATGCTCACAAAAAAACCGCCTAAGACAAGGCGGCCTTTAAAAATCCAACAGAGTAAAAAACTTTACGAAGATGTCCTCTTTTCATTCTCAGAAGCCTCCATGCGAGCACGATCCCCAGCACCCTTCGCTTCAACATCACGATCAACAAATTCTATAACAGCCATGGGCGCATTATCACCGGTACGAAACCCCGCTTTCATAATACGCAAATATCCACCGTTGCGTGATGCATAACGTGGCGCAAGCGTATCAAATAATTTTGCAACCTTTCCTGCATCACGAAGTGCTGCAATTGCTTGCCGACGCGCATGCAAACCACCACGCTTACCAAGAGTAACGAGTTTTTCAACAATAGGACGAATTTCCTTAGCCTTTGGAAGCGTTGTCACAATCTGCTCATGCTCGATCAACGAAGTTGCCATATTTGCAAACATCGCTTTACGGTGACTGGCAGTACGATTCAACTTGCGTCCTGACTTACTGTGGCGCATAAGCCCTCTCCTTAAATTCTAATTTTAATATTGATCTTCATAACGTTTTGCAAGATCATCAATGTTTTCAGGTGGCCACGCAGGAATTTCCATCCCAAGATGTAACCCCATACATGCCAAAACTTCTTTAATCTCATTCAACGATTTGCGACCAAAATTCGGTGTCCGAAGCATTTCAGATTCTGTTTTTTGAATAAGATCACCAATATAGACAATATTATCATTCTTAAGACAATTTGCCGAACGAACTGAAAGTTCTAATTCATCCACTTTTTTGAGAAGAGCAGGATTAAAAGAAAGCTCAGAATCAGCCTCTTCAACAGGCTCCTTCTGTGGCTCTTCAAAGTTAATAAATAACGATAATTGATCCTGAAGAATGCGTGCTGCAAAAGCAACAGCATCCTCTCCATTAACCGCACCATTCGTTTCAATCGTTAAGGTCAATTTATCATAATCCAAAACTTGACCTTCACGCGTATTTTCCACTTTATAAGACACTTTACGAATTGGTGAATAAAGACTATCAATTGGAATAAGTCCTATACGTGCATCATCAACACAATTACGATCAGATGGAACATACCCCTTCCCTGTGTTGACAATAAATTCCATACGAATTTCAGCATCTTCATCAAGAGTACAAATAACATGATCTGGATTTAGAATTTCCATATCCCCAACGGTACTGATATCTCCCGCTTTCACGACACCAGGCCCCTCTTTATAAACAACGACACGTTTAGGACCTTCTTCTTCCATACGAAGCGCAATTTCTTTTATATTCAGAATAATATCCGTAACATCCTCACGCACACCTGGAATCGATGAAAATTCATGTAAGACACCGTCAATCTGCACAGCAGTAATAGCAGCACCACGAAGAGAAGATAACAACACGCGACGAAGTGCATTTCCTAACGTTAAGCCAAAACCCCGCTCAAGAGGTTCAGCGATCACACTTATAACATTTGGATTATCATGCGCACATGATTCAACCTTATTGGGTTTAATAAGTTCCTGCCAGTTTTTCTGGATCATATTTTTATTCCCGTTCTTTAGTTCCGTTACCATTCAATCGTAACGACCAATGTGAACATCAGAGAAATCTCCGACAACAAAAAACAACACCCAATTAAACACGCCGCCTTTTCCGCGGACGACATCCATTATGAGGAATTGGTGTTACATCACGAATAGAAGTAATGACAAAACCAACAGATTGCAATGCACGTAGAGCAGATTCACGCCCTGATCCAGGTCCACAAACTTCAACTTCCAAAGAACGCATACCATGCTCTTGCGCTTTTCTTGCACAATCCTCCGCAGCAACTTGAGCAGCAAAAGGTGTCGATTTACGCGCACCTTTAAACCCCTGAGCCCCCGCAGATGACCAAGCAATTGCATTACCCTGAGCATCAGTAATAGTAATCATTGTGTTATTAAATGTTGAATTAATATGCACAACACCCGATGAAATATTTTTACGTTCGCGACGACGAACACGTGTGGCTTCCTTGGCCATAATTTCCCTTTCAACGATCTCATCACTGCCGTAACATCAGCAGCTCCACCTTCTTTTCCTTGTCAAAACAATCAAACAAGAAACAGAATATATAAAAACCTTCCAAAAAGGCTCTTATTTCTTTTTACCGGCAATTGCCTTAGCTGGTCCTTTACGCGTACGAGCATTTGTATGTGTACGCTGCCCTCGGACAGGCAAAGACCGGCGATGACGCAATCCTCGATAACAACCAAGGTCCATCAAACGTTTAACATTCATAGCAACCTCACGACGAAGATCACCTTCAACTTGATAGCCTTGATCTATCGCCTCACGAATCTGCAGCACCTCAGCATCTGAAAGCTCATGCACACGACGCCCCAAGGGAATGCCAACTCTTTCAATAATTTCTTGAGCAAATTTTGGTCCAATCCCGTGGATATATTGAAGCGCAATAATTACACGCTTATTTGTCGGGATATTGACGCCAGCAATACGAGCCACGCCTACTCTCCTTAGTTATTTTGACAAATTGTTATAAAATACCTGATATACCTTACAGAAAAAAATAGACTCAGAAAAAAATTCTTCCGAATCCTATTATTTCACTAAAATAAATTAAATTTATTTGTTATAGATTTCATCTCAAAAGTCAACTCTTTTCATTTATTCCTAAAAAAAAATCTCATGAAAGAAAACCTCTAATCATGCGTGTCACTTCAGTAATACCAATCATTCCATCAATGACCCTCAACATTCCCCTCTCTGAATAAAATTTTGATAAGGGAGCGGTTTTTTCACGATATTCTACTAATCTTTTTGTAAAAGCAACAGGATTGTCATCTAAACGAACCTGTCCACCAGCCGCTATTGTTTCCTCAACGCGCTTCTTCATACGTTCAATCAACACGTCTTCATCAACACACAACTCAATAACAGCATCAAGCCGCATATTTTTTGACTGCAAAATCCGTTGTAACGCTTCTGCCTGCCCCACAGTTCGAGGATATCCATCCAAAACAAAACCGTTTACACAATCAGTTTCATCAATCCGATCTGATACGATTTGGTTAACAATATTATCATGAACCAAAGCACCAGAACTTATAATAGCTTTAGCTTTTTTACCAATCTCCGTTTCTTTGGCAATCACCTCACGCAACATATCCCCTGTTGATAAATGAGGAATGTTATATTCCTCAGTCAACATTTTTGCTTGCGTACCTTTTCCCGCTCCAGGAGGACCTAAAAGAATAACTCTCATCGATTCCTTCTACCTCCACGAAGTTTTGATTTTTTTATCAACCCTTCATATTGGTGGGCAACAAGATACCCCTGAATTTGAGCAACCGTATCAAGCGTAACAGTAACAACAATCAACAAGGATGTTCCCCCAAGATAAAAAGGAACCTGCAATGCAGATATCATAAATTCAGGTAACAAACAAACCAAGATAATATAAACAGCGCCCACAACAGTAATACGCGTCAAAACGTAATCAATATACTCGGCTGTACGCTCACCTGGACGAATCCCTGGAATAAAACCAGAATGCTTTTTCAACTGATCTGCAGTATCACTTGGATTAAACACAATAGCTGTATAAAAAAAGCAAAAAAACGCCATTAAAAATGCATAAACAATCATATAAAGTGGCTGTCCATGACCAAGAGCATAAGAAATCGACTGAACCCATTGTGGCATTTTATCAGAAAAATTATTAATAGTGGCAGGTAATAATAATAAAGAGGAAGCAAAAATAGGTGGAATAACACCAGCAGTATTCAACTTTAAAGGAAGATGCGACATATCTCCTTGAAACATTTGATTCCCGACCTGACGTTTTGGATACTGGATAAGAATTCGCCGTTGCGCACGCTCTATAAAAACAATAAGCCCAATAACCAAAACAGCAATAAGAACGATTCCTATTAAAAGAAAAGTTGATAAATCAGCCTGACTATGAGCTGTCAAAAGCTGAGCAAAAGTAGAAGGGAAATTGGCTACAATCCCTGTAAAAATGATAAGAGAAACCCCATTACCAACACCACGTGACGTAATTTGCTCGCCAAGCCACATGAGAAACATCGTTCCGCCAACAAGGGTAATAACAGAAGAAATACGAAACATAAGACCTGGTTCTAAAACAATTTGAAGCCCCGTCCCTATACCGCTTTCAAGCGCAACCGCAATACCAAAAGCTTGTAGAATCGCCAATACTACTGTTACATAACGCGTATATTGATTGATAATCTTACGACCTAATTCCCCTTCTTTTTTAAGAGTTTCCAAAGAAGGAATAATAGATGTTAACAATTGCACAATAATAGATGCCGATATATAAGGCATGATACCTAGCGCAAAAATAGCCATACGCCCAACGGCACCCCCAGCAAACATATTAAAGAGTCCTAATACACCCGACGCGTGATGTTCGAATGTTTGCCGTAAAGCATCGATATTAATACCTGGAAGAGAGATGTAAGTGCCAAAGCGATATACAAGAAGCGCTGCCAGAGTAAACCAGATGCGTTTCTTTAATTCAGTTGCACGAGAAAAGGTACCGAAGTTTATATTGGAAGCAAATTGCTCTGCTGCTGATGCCATAAAACGTCTCCACTTCACTACTCCAGTTCTTTAAATCACAGAAGTATAACCCTAAAATTCATATATGCATACACAAATAAATGCAGAACTTAAAAAACTCTCCACAAAAAATCCCACAGAACAGATGTAACTCTTCTTTAGGTCTCTACTCATATTAAAAAATTATTGAGCAATATCAGGAAAAATAACCTGACCACCCACTTTTTCAATCTTAACACGAGCAGCTTGTGAAGCACCAGAAACATGAAAGGTAATCTTAGCCTTCAAATCACCATCAGAAAGAAGACGAACCCCATCTTTTTCACGACGAATAATACCAGCTTCTTTCAAAGCAATCATATCAACAGGCTTTTCAATATTCAACTTACCTGCATCAACTGCCAACTGAATACGTCCTAGTGAAACTTCATTGTAGGTTTTGGCAAAGAAATTTCTAAATCCACGTTTTGGCAAACGACGATAGATAGGCATTTGCCCACCTTCAAAACCATTAAGGGAAACACCAGAGCGCGACTTTTGCCCTTTTACACCACGACCACCAGTCTTACCCGTACCGGAACCAATACCACGCCCAACACGCTTACGATTTTTTGTTGCGCCTTCACAATCACGCAGTTCATTGAGTTTCATATCTAATACTCCCGCAACCCTTAACCTTCATCTATAACGCGAACAAGATGCCGAACCTGAGCAATCATACCCCGCACACAAAGTGTATCATCTAAAACGCGCCGACGACGCATTTTATTTAGTCCAAGCCCCTTTAAGGTTGCACGCTGAATCTGTGAGTTTCGAATAGGGCTTCCAATTTGCTCCACCGTGATAGTTTTACCACTCCGAGATTTTTTCTGAACCATTTCCTAATTCCTTTTCTGATAATCTCAGAAACTATCCTTCTAGGTCAACTAAATGGCGACGACGCGCCTGCAAAGTCGAATATTTTATACCACGTTGAGCAGCAATATCTCTAGGATGCATTTGATGTTTCAATGCATCAAATGTTGCACGAACCATGTTATAAGGATTAGACGATCCCAATGATTTTGCAACGACATCCTGCATACCAAGAGCTTCAAAAATAGCACGCATCGGTCCCCCAGCAATAATACCAGTACCAGCAGAAGCCGAACGTAGTAAAACACGCCCAGCTCCGTGACGCCCTTCAAGATCATGGTGCAATGTACGTCCAGACCGAAGCGGAACATAAATCATCCCACGTTTTGCAGATTCCGTTGCTTTACGAACGGCTTCTGGAACTTCACGGGCTTTACCATGTCCAAAACCTACACGCCCTTTTTGATCTCCAACAACAACAAGAGCAGCAAAACCAAAACGCCGACCACCCTTTACAACTTTAGCAACACGATTGATATGAACTAGCCTATCGACAAACTCATTATCGCGTTCTTCTCTCTCACCACGTTCTTTTTGTGCCATTCCTCATTCCTTTTTCTTTTCCGGAAGCACGATAACAAAGTCCCTCATCAAACTGGAAGAACTTAAACGAAATACTCTAAACTCTCCTTACTCACTCACAAATAAGAAATTTTAGAAATTCAAACCACCTTCACGAGCAGCTTCAGCTAAAGCCTTGACTCGACCATGATACACATACGCTCCACGATCAAAAACCACTTCATTAACACCCGCTTGCTTCGCACGCTCAGCAATTAACTTACCAACAGCAAAAGCTGCTTTTTTATCAGCACCACTCTTTAACGACTTTTTTAAATCACTTTCAAGAGTAGAGGCTGAAACAAGTGTACATCCCCGCAAATCATCGATAACTTGAGCATAAATGTTCTGATTTGAACGATAAACACTAAGCCGAGGACGATCATGAGAAACCACTTTAATTCTACGACGAACACGCCTTGCACGACGTTGGATAATGTCCTTAGATGAAACCATAATACAAAATCCTTATTTCTTTTTACCTTCTTTACGGAAGATACGTTCATCTGCATGCTTAACACCTTTACCTTTATAAGGCTCAGGTCTACGATACTCACGAATCTCCGCTGCAACTTGTCCAACTTGCTGTTTATCAATTCCAGAAACAACAATTTCTGTCGGCTTAGGAACAGTTACAGTAACACCCGATGGAACTTTATAAACCACATCATGGGAAAAGCCTAGAGATAGTTGGACATCCTTACCCTGCAAAGCAGCACGATAACCAACCCCATTAATCTCCAACCTCTTTTCAAAACCATCCTTCACACCACAAAAAATGTTCTCAATCATTGAGCGCGACATACCCCATTTAGAACGCGCATCTTTTGACTGATCCCGCGGCATAACTGATATGATATTTTCCTCAAACTTGACTAAGACTTCATCATTGACGACGTAGCTCAGCTCACCTTTTGGACCTTTTGCCTTAACCAGCTGACCTTCAACAGTAGCAGTAACTCCAGAAGGAATTGAAATGGGTTTCTTTCCAATACGAGACATTGTTCTAACCTACTTTTTCTTCCGTTTTCTTGACATAACTTAGAAAACACGACAAAGGAGTTCTCCACCAACATTCTGTTCACGCGCCTCATGATCTGCCATGACGCCTTTAGGAGTCGATAAAATCGAAATACCAAGACCATTTGCCACCTGTGGAAGTGACTTAGCAGAAACATACACACGACGACCTGGCTTTGATACACGTGAAATCTCACGAATAGCAGCCAGCCCTTCAAAATACTTCAATTCGATTTCAATTTCAGCTTTCCCATCACCTAAATCAATTTGATTATATCCACGAATATAACCTTCCGACTGAAGAACATCAAGAACGTGCGCACGAAGCTTCGAAGCTGGAGTAACTACTTTACCTTTTTTACGACCAAGTGCATTACGAATACGTGTTAACATATCACCAAGAGGATCTGACATAGACATTAAATAATCTCCTCTTACCAACTAGACTTTACAATACCAGGAATATGGCCAATAGAGCCAAGCTCACGCAACGCAATTCGCGACATTTTTAATTTACGATAATAAGCCCGCGGACGACCTGAAACCTCACAGCGATTACGAATACGAACTTTCGAAGAATTACGCGGCAACTCTGCCAACTGAACAGAAGCTTTAAAACGTTCTTCAAGAGAAACCTTCTGATCCATAACTATTGCTTTCAAACGTGCACGACGGGCAGCATAACGCTTTACCATCACCTCACGACGCTTATTTTTTTCAACGGCACTTACTTTGGCCATACTTTCACCTCACTATGTCTGCCGTTACGAACGAAAAGGAAAATTAAAAGCACGCAATAACTCACGAGCCTCATCATCCGTTTTTGCTGTCGTACAAACAATAATATCCATGCCCCAAATTTGATCAACTTTATCATAGTTGATTTCTGGAAACACAATGTGTTCTTTAATACCCATAGCAAAATTGCCACGACCATCAAAACTCTTTGGATTCAAACCACGAAAGTCACGAACCCTCGGAAGAGCAATCGTAACAAGACGATCTAAAAACTCAAACATACGATCTTTACGCAATGTAACTTTAGCCCCAAGAGGCATTCCTTCACGAACCTTAAAGGTCGCAATAGAATTACGCGCACGTGTAACAACAGCCTTCTGACCTGTTATGAGCCCTAAATCCTCAGCAGCAAGGGAAGGCTTCTTCGAATCAGCAGTTGCTTCACCTATCCCCATATTTATTACAATTTTATCAATCCGCGGAATTTGCATCGCATTTCTGTAATTAAACTTCTCTTGAAGCGCTTTACGAATCACTTCAAAATAATGCGCTTTCATACGCGGTATTTGTCTTTCCTCAGCCATTAATCAACTCTCCCGAACGCTTGGCAAAACGCACTTTATTACCATCTGCATTCATACGAAAGCCTACACGTGTAGGCTTACCATCTTTAGGATCAGCAATCGCCAAATTAGACAGATGAATCGGAGCTTCTTTAGAAATAATTCCAGCTTCTTGCTTCTGCGTTTGACGTTGATGACGTTTAATCATATTAATCCCACGAACAAAAGCCTTATTCTCTTTTGGACTAACCTTAATTACCTCACCACTACATCCTTTATCCTTACCGGATAAAACAACAACTTTATCACCTTTTCGAATCTTCTGCATAACATTTACTCCTTACAGAACTTCAGGAGCGAGCGAGATGATCTTCATATGATTCCTACCACGCAATTCGCGGGGAACAGGTCCAAAGATACGAGTACCGATCGGCTCTTTTTTATTATCCACTAAAACCGCAGCATTACTATCAAAACGAATGACACTACCATCTGCGCGACGAATATCCTTAGCAGTACGAACCACAACAGCTTTCATAACATCACCTTTTTTAACACGGCCACGAGGAATAGCATCCTTAACCGAAACAACAATAATGTCACCGACCGAAGCATATTTCCGCTTTGAACCGCCTAACACCTTGATGCACATGACACGACGAGCACCAGAATTATCAGCAACGTCGAGGTTTGTTTGCATCTGAATCATGACTGGCCACCTTCTCTTAACACATATATCCGATTGTACCTTTTATACACTCGGATTTGCCTGCCAAATAACGATAAAGTCATCGCCTTTAAATTTATCAATGATAAAAACACTGTTAAATTCTAAAACAATAAACTTAACTCATTACGCTACATTGTCTTTTACAACAATCCAACATTTATCTTTCGAAATTGGTCTAGATTCTTGAATAGAAACTTGATCCCCAATCTTGAATTGGTTGTTTTCGTCATGCGCTTTATAATTTTTGGACTGCCGAACAGTCTTCTTAAGAAGCGGATGAGAATAACGGCGCTCAACTTTGACAACAACAGTCTTATCACTTTTGTCGCTAATAACAACACCCTGCAAAACGCGTTTAGGCATCTCTCATTTCCTTAAACCTTACTTTCACTTACCTTTTGACGAAGAAAAGTTTTAATACGCGCAATATCACGACGAACTTGTCTAACACGCGCAGTCTTTTCTAATTGACCTGTTGCTTTTTGAAAACGCAAATTAAATTGCTCTTTCTTTAACTTAGCCAATTCATCTTTCATTTGATCGAGCGTTTGCGCCCGTAATTCTGTGGCTTTCATCGCTTAACCTCATTATTCAGCAATACGCTGGATGAAACGCGTTTTTATAGGCAACTTTGCAGCACCCAATCTTAGTGCTTCACGTGCAACATCCTCAGGAACTCCATCAAGCTCAAACATGATGCGTCCAGGAGAAACACGTGCAGCCCAATAATCGACACTTCCCTTACCTTTACCCATACGAACTTCAGTCGGTTTAGACGTAACCGGAAGATCTGGAAAAATGCGAATCCACACACGACCAGAACGCTTCATATAACGCGTAATCGCACGGCGCGCCGCTTCAATTTGACGAGCAGTAATCCGCTCCGGCTCAACAGCCTTCAAACCGTAGGCACCGAAATTCAAATCCGTACCACCCTTCGCAACACCGTGAATACGGCCCTTGAACTGTTTACGGAACTTTGTGCGCTTTGGCTGCAACATTGTTCTCTACTCCAAATTTTAGTTCAATCTCAAAAACTAAGCATTTTCACGGCGACGATTCGATGAAGAACCAGATTGATCAACTTCCGTAGCACGACGTTCTGAAGCCATCGGATCATGCTCAAGAATCTCACCCTTAAAGACCCAAACTTTAATACCACAAATACCATAAGCGGTCTTAGCTTCTGCTGTACCGTAATCAACATCAGAACGCAAGGTATGAAGTGGAACACGACCTTCACGATACCATTCCATACGAGCAATTTCAGCACCACCAAGACGGCCAGAACAATTGATACGAATACCTTCCGCACCAAGACGCATAGCAGACTGAACAGCACGCTTCATTGCACGACGAAAAGCAACACGACGCTCTAACTGTTGAGCAATTGATTGCGCAATAATCGTGGCATCAATCTCCGGTTTACGAATCTCCACAATATTTAATGAAGTTTCAGCATCCGTCATTTCTGAGAGCTTACGACGAAGCTTTTCGATATCAGCACCCTTTTTACCAATAATCAAACCAGGACGTGCAGAATGAATCGTAATACGACACTTCTTATGAGGACGCTCAATAACAACCTTCGAAATAGCCGCCTGTTTAAGCTCCTCCAGCACATATGAACGAATTTTCAAATCTTCATGAAGAAGGCGCCCATATTCACCACTATCAGCATACCAACGAGAATCCCAAGTCCGATTAACACCAAGACGAAGTCCTATTGGATTGATCTTCTGACCCATTACGCGGCCTCCACTTTTTCGGTAACTTCACGAACAATAACAGTAAGATGCGAAAATGGACGTTCAATTCTACTAGCACGCCCTCGACCACGAACATGAAAGCGCTTCATCACTATCGACTTACCAACATAAGCTTCCGCCACAATAAGCGAATCAATATCAAGATCGTGGTTATTCTCTGCATTTGCAATTGCTGATTCAAGCGTTTTTTTCACAGTAGCAGCAATACGCTTGCGTGAAAACATCAAATCAGCGAGTGCTACATTAACTCTTTTACCACGAATCATTGCAGCAACTAAATTAAGCTTCTGCGGACTAACACGAATTGTCCGCGTGACAGCTCTTGCTTCATTATCTCTAAGCTGGCGCGAAACTTTAGCTTTTCCCATTCCTATTTCCTCTTCGCTTTTTTATCGGCACCATGACCATAATAAGTCCGGGTAGGAGCGAACTCACCAAACTTATGTCCAACCATCTCTTCAGAAACAGAAACAGGAATATGCTTATTACCGTTGTAAACACCAAAAGTTAAACCAACAAATTGCGGTAAAATAGTAGAGCGACGACTCCATATTTTTATAACTTCATTGCGCCCACTTGCACGTACCTTCTCTGCTTTACCAAGAAGATAGCCGTCGACAAACGGACCTTTCCACACTGAACGAACCACTTCAGACTACCTCTCTCATTTCTTGCGTTGATGACGCGTACGCATAATAAATTTATCAGTGGCTTTATTGGAGCGCGTACGCTTACCTTTCGTAGGCTTACCCCAAGGAGATACTGGATGGCGCCCCCCCGATGTACGACCTTCACCACCACCGTGCGGATGATCAACGGGGTTCATAGCAACACCACGAACATGTGGACGTTTACCACGCCAACGTGACCGACCTGCCTTACCATCATTAATATTCCCATGATCAGGATTTGAAACAGCACCAACAGTTGCAAAACAGCTACTAGGAACCAAACGCTGTTCACCAGAATTTAAACGAAGAATAGCCATACCATGATCTCGTCCAACCAACTGCGCATAAGTACCCGCTGAACGTGCAATCTGCCCCCCTTTTCCTGGCTTCATCTCAACATTATGAATAATTGTACCTACAGGCATATTAGCAAGAGGCATAGCATTACCTGGTTTAACATCCACATTTAAACCAGCCATAACAGAATCACCAACCGCAAGACGCTGTGGCGCAAGAATATAACTCAATTGCCCGTCCTCATAGCGAATTAAAGCAATAAAAGCAGTACGGTTAGGATCATATTCTAAACGCTCAACCTTTGCCGAAACATCACGTTTAAGACGCTTAAAGTCGACAAACCGATAACTACGTTTATGTCCACCACCCTGAAAACGAGCAGTAACACGACCGCGATTATTGCGTCCACCCTTTGAAGACAAACCTTCAGTCAACATCTTTATAGGTTTTCCCTTATAAAGACAAGAACGTTCCACAATAACAAGCTGACGCTGCCCAGGTGTCGTTGGATTAAATTGCTTAAGTGCCATTATTCCTATCTCCGAGCCTCTTTAAAGACCTGTCGAAACGTCGATAGTCTGACCATTGGCCAGAGTTACGATCGCTTTTTTGACATCACTTTGCCGACCAACTATACCTTTGAAACGCTTCACTTTACCCTTACGGACTATCGTGTTAACTGCTTTAACTTTTACGCTAAAAAGCGCTTCAATAGCAGCCTTAATCTCAGGCTTCGTCGCTTTCGGCGCGACATTAAAAGCAACTTGATTACATTCAGAAATCATAGTCGACTTTTCAGTAATAACTGGACTAATAATTATATCATAATGGCGAAGATCTGTCATTTAAAACGCTCCTCAAGAGCCTCAACAGCTGCCTTTGATAAAACAAGTTTGCTGCGACGCAAAATATCATAAACATTAATTCCCTGAATAGGCAAAATATCAATATTAGGGATATTAGAGACTGCACGAAAAAAGTTAATATCAATCTCTTTACCACCAATCAAGAGAGCGTTATTAAATCCAAGCTTAGAAAAATGAGAAACAAGCATTTTCGTTTTCGCATCCTTAACAGTCAACTCATCCACAATAATTAAGTCTTTTGCTTTTAATTTTGCAGATAAAGCAAGACGTAACCCAAGAGCACGAATCTTTTTAGGAAGATCATGCGCATGACTACGAACCACTGGTCCATGTGCCTTACCCCCACCTCTAAACTGCGGTGCACGGGCAGATGAATGTCGAGCACGCCCAGTTCCTTTTTGCTTAAACATTTTTGCCCCTGTTCGCGACACATCAGAACGACCTTGGGATTGATGACTCCCCTGCTGACGACGTGCAAGCTGCCAACGAACAACACGTTGCAAAATATCCTCACGTGGAACAAGATCAAAAATAGCTTCAGAAACCTTTAATTTGCCAGCTTCATTACCATCAAGAGTTTTAATTACAAGATCCATTATTAGGCTCCCTCAACTTCAGAGGTTTCCGTCACCGGAGTAACCATTTCCGTTTTCTCCTTCACAAGACGGCGAATACCAGCAGGCTTTGGAGCATTATCAGGAAGAGGCTTCTTCACAGCATCCCGTACCAAAATCCAAGAACCTTTAGAACCAGAAACAGCACCACGCACTAAAATTAAACCACGTTCACTATCCGTGGAAATAACTTCAATATTCTGTGTTGTTACACGCACTTGCCCCATATGGCCAGCCATTTTTTTACCTTTAAAAACTTTACCAGGATCTTGACACTGCCCTGTAGAACCATGAGCACGATGTGTAATCGAATTACCATGGGAAGCACGATGCCCACCAAAGTTATGTCGTTTCATAACACCAGCAAACCCCTTACCAATACTGGTACCAGTCACATCAACTCTTTGTCCTGGAACAAAATGTTCCACCGTAATCTCAGTACCAACATCAAGAAGATTGTCGGGACTTACACGAAACTCTGCTATTTTAGCTTTAGGCTCAACAGAAGCCTTAGCAAAATGTCCACGAAGAGCTTGTGAAGTATTCTTAACCTTAGCAAAGCCTACACCTAATTGAACAGCAGTATAACCATTCTTTTCAACTGTACGCTGAGCAACGACTTGACAATTCTCCAAACGAAGTACGGTCACCGGCACATGCTCACCAGCATCATTATAAATACGGGTCATGCCCAGCTTCTGTGCTATTACACCTGAACGCATCGGGTCTGTTCCTTCTGTCCTCAAACCTCAGAGCTTAATTTCTACATCCACACCAGCAGAAAGATCGAGCTTCATAAGCGCATCCACTGTTTGCGGCGTTGGATCAACAATATCAAGAAGACGCTTATGTGTTCGCATCTCAAACTGCTCACGACTCTTCTTATCGATATGCGGTCCACGATTGACCGTAAACTTCTCAATCCGCGTCGGAAGCGGAATGGGACCACGGACATTTGCACCGGTACGTTTAGCAGTCGATACAATCTCACGCGTCGACGTATCAAGAATTCTATGATCAAACGCTTTTAAGCGAATGCGAATATTTTGACTGTTCATGCTCTTTATTTCCCTGTTATACAAAGTGCCTTCAATAATGAAAGCACTCAACAAGCATTATTTATTCAATGATCTTAGAGACGATACCGGCACCAACAGTACGACCACCTTCACGAATAGCAAAAC
>NZ_JBHIMM010000039.1:0-884 GCF_042194115.1 Bartonella sp. MR90HLJMH | reverse complement strand
CCATGCGTTGCTACAAAGGCGCCTTTAGTCTTGTCCCATAACAAAGCGTCACCTTGAGCAAGGGTAATGTCTTTTTCAATCTCTTTGGTAATTTCATCCTTAACATTCTTGAATGTATCTTTAACGTTTTCGAATGAATCACCAACACCGGCAAAGGCAGTCGCGACAGTGTCATAAGACTTCTCAGTCGCAGTGCCATCTTTATTGAAGGTTTTAACCTTGAATGTAGGAGCAACCCATGCGCCATTCTCATAGCTAGCAGCACCGCCTAAGGATTTTGCAACACTGCTTCCTAGGGTATAAAGCTGATTGCCCGCTACAGCATCGCTTGAGGTTGCAGTAATGTCTCCATTCTTAAGTGATGTAATCTTGCTGTTTTCTTGTGTCACTACAACTGTGCCGTCTTCTTCTTCTTTCGTCTTTTTATGCTGCGCTACAAAGGCATTAGCAGTTTTACTCCAATTCAATGAATCACTTTTTGCATCCGCAATCTCTTTGGTAACCTCTTTTTTAATATTCGTAATAGAATTATTCACATTTGAGAAAGAGGTACCAACTCCAGCAAAAGCTGTTGCTACATCATGATAGCCTTTATCTTCTGTTTTCCCATCTTCTTTCACGCTCTTAACCGTGAATGTAGGAGCGGTCCATGTTCCACCATCATACTTGGCACCACCGCCAAAATAACTTGCAACACTGTTCCCAAGAGTATGAAGCTGGTTACCAGCTACTGCATCACTTGAGGTTGCAGTAATGTCTCCATTCTTAAGTGATGTAATCTTGCTATTGGTTTTGCTATTTTCTGCCCCATGCGTTGCTACAAAGGCGCCTTTAGTCTTGTCCCATAACAAAGCGTCACCTTGAGCAAGGGTAATGTCTTTTTC
>NZ_JBHIMM010000038.1:0-887 GCF_042194115.1 Bartonella sp. MR90HLJMH | reverse complement strand
AGCCCAATGATAGGAACCGTGTACCTATTAATAAAACAATCCCTGCCGAAATCAAGCGAGGAGACAGATGAAAAAGAGATTTATTATAACAGGAATGATTACCCTTTTGGGAATGATAAATTTAACTCTAACGTCTAACTTTAGTTGGGGTTCTGGGACTCAAGGTCCGACTGTTCAAAGTCCTTTCCCTGTTTCAAAAGCAGACTATCTGACAATTATTGAGTTGTTAAAACAACAAATTAGAACAAACGAAAACCAGATCGAAAACGCGAAAAAAATCCATCAGTCTATAACAGGAAATAGAATAAAAAAACCAACAATAGGAGAGAAAAAGAGTTTTTTCATACAAGATTCGCCCACTCTCAGCTACCCAGAAAAGGGCCGCGATTACTATAGCATAAATGTTGGGGAATTTCGAGATCTTTTATATTCTGTTCATCATGAAGAGAAAAGGAGCGTCTTCTGGTTCTTGCCGTATCATGAAATGCGCACAATAATTAATAAACGTCTTAAATATAGTGGAATTGTCGATAAAGCTGTAAGTTTGCAAACTTTCCAAGACGCAGAGAACCGCTTTACACAAATTGTCGATTTCTTAAATAATATAGATAAAACAAAAGATCTGAAAGAAGTTTTCGAGCTGCAAACACGCATCAAGACCATGTCAGCCATGCTCCAAAATGAATATACAAAGCTACAAATGGTCAGAAATTTAAGCGATAACGAAGAGACTCTTATCGAAATACAAAAACGTAAATTGTATGGAAAAATTATGTCCTCTGATAACCGAAATGTACCTACCATACGATGAAAACAAAAGCCAATGTAGAAAGTTCAGTACTATCTGAACAATTCAGAGGGGCAGAAAGGTTTTCTCAAAGCCAAGG
>NZ_JBHIMM010000037.1:0-971 GCF_042194115.1 Bartonella sp. MR90HLJMH | reverse complement strand
ATATTTTTTACTTTAGGATTGGATATCCTCGTTATTTTGTCATATGGATATTAAGGGCATCTGTTACGAGCAGCATTGCTTTTTATCTCATCTAGTTTCTATGTCTCCATAGATGTCCAAATGTAATGCCTTTTGCGAGAGAATTGGCAACGCTTGATAGTTTGAGTAACAGCGTGATGGATATAATGGACAAGATGAGAGCACCTCCAAACATGAAGCTTATATTCTGGTCGTAATCGAGTTTCATATCGCTCAAATAGTTTGCAAAGATATTCATCATCAGATTAAATACAGTCGCTAAGAGTAGAAAGAGGATTATATAATTGACGACTTGGGTTATCCATTGCTCGAAAAGGCGATGAGTTGGTTGCCAGAGCAAAGCAATGATGAAGAGTGATCCCCATCCTACGAGAAGTGTAATAGCGATTTTTGTCAGGAGTACGAGACCACCGCCGATTGCTACTACGAGGCTTGTTGCCAGCAAGATGATGATACCTAAGAGACTGTAAAGCAGTCCATTGGCTTCGAAGAAGACGGTTTCTTGGAAAAGACGTCCTGCATATTGAAATCCTTTGGTTGCTGTTTTGTCTAGTAAATTCATTAATTGTGTATCATTGAGTGGATCTGTTAAGAGCGCTTTTGATAACTCATGGGGCATTTGTGTTATCAAATTGGCAATTTCATTCTGATAAAGTCCTGTGGTAAGAGCTATTGAAGTAATAATACTTATCCGTAGGAAACGATTTACAAATCCGGAGAGAGGCATATCTATAGCGCCACGAATGATGAGCCATCCATAGATGATGAAAGCGATTGTGATACCGATTGATATAAAGGGCGTAATTGTAGCCGTTGTTTTTAAGGAAATATCCGTGACATATGTTTTTGTTATCTGATCAATTTTATTGAAAAGTTGCGTGAACACTGTAAAGTTCATGGAATTCCTCTTTAACGAATTTTCAACTTTTTAT
>NZ_JBHIMM010000036.1:0-984 GCF_042194115.1 Bartonella sp. MR90HLJMH | reverse complement strand
ATAAACGCATAAGGTCCTTTTTGCATAAGTTCACGTTGTAAATCAGCATATATTTGCGCCCGTTTTTGCGGATCTTTTTGAAACAAAGCATATTCAACTTTTTGATTCATCTTGGCATCAAAATACCCATGCTTCCAACTAGGATAGGCAGTGTTTCTAGCCTCAAACCGATTATCTGGATTATAAACAAGACGTGAAGCCATTGTATGAGGATCCGCAGAATCATTATTCCATCCAACAAAAATTGTATCAAAAGCTCGGGCATAAAGTTTGGAAAACAACTGTGTACCTGCCAATCGCTCAATTTTAAGACGCACACCCGCCTGCGCAGCACTATCTTGGAGTGACTGAGCAAGTAACAAAGTATAAGGAGCATTTGATACGAGAAAATTTGCCTCAAATCCGTTCGGATAACCGGCCTCTGCTAAAAGCTGCTTGGCTTTTTGAATATCAAGCTTAAAGGGTTGCCCTTCTTTTTCATCTAAAGCCCCAAAATTGCCAAGAGGAATAAAACTTGCCCGTGGAATACCAATCCCTTTGAGAAGCTTCTTGCCAAGACCTTCATAATCTATAAGATAACGCATCGCCAAACGTACTTTTTCCTTAGCAAAAATGGGATTCGTCGTATTGAATCCCCAATACATCATGGATGGTTCTAACACTTCTTTGATTTTAACATCTGTTGTTTTTTGCAGATCTGCAAGATCTTCAGGTGTCAAATTACGAGCAACATCAATATCATGTTTTTGCAACAACAAGCGTTGTGTTCCAGGCTCCGCAACATGGCGAATTAAAATCTGTTTTAGTTTAGGTTCTTGTCCCCAATAATGAGAGCTTGCACGCAATAAAATCGCTTCTCCAGGGCGCCAACTTTTTAACTGATAAGGACCAACGCAAGCAGCATGAGTTTTCAAATACTGATTTCCCAAATCACCATTTTTTTCGTGTTTCATGATCGTCTTACGATCAAGCAAAGCTGTTGCA
>NZ_JBHIMM010000035.1:0-1189 GCF_042194115.1 Bartonella sp. MR90HLJMH | reverse complement strand
AACAAGCATTATTTATTCAATGATCTTAGAGACGATACCGGCACCAACAGTACGACCACCTTCACGAATAGCAAAACGAAGCTTCTCTTCCATCGCTATCGGAACGATCAACGAAACATCCATGGCAACATTGTCGCCTGGCATAACCATTTCCGTTCCTTCTGGAAGCGTAACAATACCTGTAACATCCGTCGTACGGAAGTAAAACTGAGGACGATAATTCGTGAAAAATGGTGTATGACGTCCACCTTCATCTTTTGTCAAAATGTAAGCTTCTGCTTTAAAACGTGTATGAGGCGTAACAGATCCTGGCTTCGCCAATACTTGACCACGCTCAATCCCTTCACGGTCAACACCACGAAGCAGAGCTCCTATATTATCACCCGCTTGACCCTGATCTAAAAGTTTGCGGAACATTTCAACGCCTGTAACCGTCGTCTTAGACGTTGGACGAATACCGATAATCTCGATTTCCTCTCCAACTTTAATAACACCACGCTCAACACGACCCGTAACAACGGTTCCACGACCCGAAATCGAAAATACATCCTCTATCGGCATCAAAAATGGTTGATCAACAGGACGTTCAGGGGTTGGAATATAATTATCAACTTCACTCATTAAAAGACGAACAGCATCTTCACCAATGCTTTTATCCTTATCCTCAAGAGCTGCCAACGCAGAACCTTTAACAATTGGTATATCATCGCCTGGAAAATCATATTTGGATAAAAGTTCCCGAACCTCAAGCTCTACAAGCTCCAAAAGTTCTGCATCATCAACCTGATCAACTTTATTAAGAAAAACAACAATTGCTGGAACACCAACCTGACGCGCAAGCAAAATATGCTCACGTGTCTGAGGCATTGGACCATCAGCTGCTGAAACAACCAAAATAGCACCATCCATCTGTGCTGCCCCTGTGATCATGTTCTTCACATAATCAGCGTGTCCTGGACAATCAACGTGCGCATAGTGACGATTTTCCGTTTCATACTCAACGTGCGCTGTAGAAATAGTAATTCCACGTGCGCGTTCCTCTGGGGCAGCATCAATTTGATCATAGGCTTTAAATTCACCAAAATATTTCGTAATCGCTGCTGTCAACGAGGTCTTCCCATGATCAACGTGACCAATCGTACCAATATTAACATGCGGTTTTGTTCGTTCAAACTTGCTCTTCGCCATC
>NZ_JBHIMM010000034.1:0-1333 GCF_042194115.1 Bartonella sp. MR90HLJMH | reverse complement strand
GTACTCATGCAATTGGTGCAAGTTGCACCTATTCCTCATCACGACCGATCAAAGGGTCAAGTTGTCCCTTTGATTTTCTGTCACTCAGAGGTTTCCTTTTCTCTTGTTTTGTTTCCCTTGTCTGGCGCTTCGAGTGTAATTTCTGTGGTGTATCCGCTTTGTTTTTCATAGCAGTGGGTGACGGTTGCGGCTTTCCATGGACCATTGATTTCGCCACGAAACCCTTGAAGAAGCAGAGGTTGATCCGCCATGATTTCTGGTCGCCCCGCAAGGGTCAAAGAACCACTGCCCACAGCACGACACAACCTGTCCGACTCGGAAGCAGCAGCAGCTCGTGCTTCCTCCTCACAAGTGTAACAAGTGCGAAGACGCCGCACGGGACCGCTAACCCCTGTCTGATGCTTGACTTGGCATTGCTGCCCTTGTGAGCGATCAAAATAAGAAGCTTCAATAGTGCCATATTGCGTGCGTGGCTCTAACGTGAACTCCCAGTTGGAACAGTCGTGCTTATGGATGTCGAGTGCTGGTAAATTGTCACCGCTTAAAAATAAAAACTTATTGTCCTTGATTAAAAAGCGTGCCTGCATACGGTCGGCAAGGCGGGTTAGAAAATCAACAGCCGATTGATCTGTGCGAATCACATAAGGCAAAGTTTGTTGAGTGAACTGGGGACTGACCTTTGCTTGATAGCCATGGCGTTTGGCCAGTGTCTCAACAATCTCCCCAACAGTTTTGTGATCAAAATGCTCACTCACCTGTTCTTTGAGCTCTTTACGCATCGAGGCACTTTTGCCACAAAGGCGCAAAATCTCTCCATCACTGCCACCACAACTTACAACCGATTCGACAACAAAACGCCCCATAAAAGCACTGATGCTGTTCTCATAGCCAAAGATCACCTGCAGAGCGTTGCCCGTTTGTGGAACCTCTAAATCATTGCCACTATCATCAAACTCTGCTTCAAATGTATCGGCTTCATTACCGGCATGGTCAGTGATAGTTGCGGTTAAAAGACGCTGGTAAAAAACCTCATGAACAGGTTTGTCTCCTACCTTGACCACAATAAAAGGGTGTGTGCGCATTAATCCCATAACCGCTTCACCATGCTTTGGGGATTAGACAACACAAACTCAGGCAGAATAACCGTTAAGCCCCGCGGTAAAAACACACCATATTTGGCAATCTCTGGATTGGCTTCTAGTGTGGCTTCTAAATAACCGTTTAGTGCCCCAACTTGGATGCGGTCTCTGAACACAGCCATGGCATGGTGAAAGCAGATAAGATCAAGACTCATATCCTCTAGCTCTACAACAACATGCTTTTCTGGTATCTT
>NZ_JBHIMM010000033.1:0-1360 GCF_042194115.1 Bartonella sp. MR90HLJMH | reverse complement strand
ACATAGCGTATGAAATCCGCCAATCTTTTCAGAATTATCCTTTGTATAGCCATCAGGAGCCGTCGGATTTTGCGAAAGGTCAAAGGATAGCTCATTCGTCTGATCTTTTAAGATGAGATATATATAATAATCCTTTCCTGCTTCAAGATCTTCGTCAAAAGTCATCCTTCCACGCCCTGGAATGCGGTAAAAGAGGTACCTACCCCCATTCTCACCACCATGATAAAAGCGAAAACATGCCCCTTTATTGATCACAAGACCTTTTCTATTTTCCGGATCGGCTTCCAGAATTCTGTGAGGCTGATCAAAACGCACATCTTCTAAAAAACTAGTGGAAAGAGAACCTACCTTACCTTGAAGTTCAGAAAGACTGTCACTGTTCCTCTGTGCCTTCTCTTGAACTTCTGTCAATGCACTCTTCGCTTCTTCCGCTAACACTTTTGCCTCAGAGGCGGCTGTATTCGCAGAATTTGTCGTTGCGGTCACCGTGTCTAATGAACTCTTGACCTCTCCAAGCCCTTGCTTCATCGTATCAGCTTCTTCTTTTGCTTGCTCCGCAACATTCTTCGCTTCTTCCGCTGTTGTCTTCGCAGTCTCGGCTACTTCCTTGGCTTCTTCTGCTAAACTTTTAGAACTAGAGGCGGTTTGGCTTGCCTGATCACTCGTGGATTTTGCTTCATTGGCTATTGTTTCTAAGCCTTCTGCTTTAGATTTTGCATCGCTAGCCTCTCTTAGTGCTTGATCTACTTTCTCTGTTACACTCTTTGCTGCACTTTTCGCCGCTTCCGCCAAACCCTTCGCTTCTGAAGCTGTTTGCGAGGCTTGTTCCACTCCTGTTTGCGCCAATTCGGCAACTATCTTAACAGTTGCAACAGATTCCTTGACTTCAGCACAAGCATTCTTGGCTTCTTCTGCTAATCCCTTAGCTATATCCGCTGTATCTTTTGCAAGATTAGCAGTTGTTGTTACTGCTGTAACCGCGTCACCCGTTTTCGTCACCTCTGTAAGCGCTTGCTCCGACACCCTCTTCGATTCTTCTGCAACCTGTTGCGCACCATTCGCACGCGCCATGGCTTTTTCCGACTCTTGCCTTGCATTAACAACCTGTTCTAACGGCGCAAAGGTTTCATACGAATACAAAGATGCCGTCCCTAAAATCTTCGGAACAACAACGCTATCTTGCGAAGTTCCTTCTCTGATTTCCTCTTTTGTTGCTATTGGTATCAGATACTCATGACTATGATCGGGTATTTTCATATGCTTTATTCCTCCATTAAACCTAAAATGAACACTCTTTCAAATCTTCAAACTCTTCTCTTAAAGCCTCTAAGCGCTTCTCTAAATCTTTTAACGATCCATC
>NZ_JBHIMM010000032.1:0-1370 GCF_042194115.1 Bartonella sp. MR90HLJMH | reverse complement strand
TTTCGCAAAATCCGACGGCTCCTGATGGCTATACAAAGGATAATTCTGAAAAGATTGGCGGATTTCATACGCTATGTGCGGATGTTGGTGAGATTGAAGGTCATCTCTTATCAGGTTATCAAGCGGGGGATGTTTTGCCCAATTCTGTTTGGTGTTTAAATCACCGCCTGTGTAGTAGTCCAGAAGGGATGGTTTACAATCCGTGGCATAATATTTGGGTTGATATTTATCTTCAATCAGGGACAGGTGTAAATGCAAAGTCGGCATATGGTGTTCCGATTACGACCAATCGTAGCTATGCGGATCATGCATTTGATTTTTGGTTTGTTAATAAGAGATTTTTGACGAGTGATGAGTTTTCGCCATGCATGTATGGAAGTAATCAAGCAACCAGTATTGTCGGCAATCAAGCGCCTTCTCCTAAGACATCTGGAGGACACGTTGATACAAACAATAGACGGATGATTTCGCATATTGGTTGTGAGGATGGTTGCGGTTATGTGTGGCAATATTTGTCTGGTTGTTATCCAGTGACTAAATGGCATACAGGGGAGCAAGGAAGCAGTTTACGTGTAGACATAAATGTTATGTTGGGAGGAGGCGATTGGACTGGTGGCTCTAACAATGATCATCTTGTACGGAATTTTGCGCATTCTCGTTATGTAGAAGATGAAAAAATAGGCGCCCGTGGATGTAGCGACCCATTTTATTATAATTAGTGCGAGATTGATTAGAACATCATTTTATCCAGCCCCACTTTTGTGGGGCTTTTTTTTATGGAGCGTCAGATGAGAAAGATATCGAAAGAAGCATTAGAGCTTATCAAACAATGGGAAGGTTTGCGTTTAGAGGCTTATAGAGATACGGCATGTGTTTGGACGATTGGTTATGGTCACACCAGCAATGCGGGTCATCCCCTTGTCAAAAAAGGCATGTGTATTAGCCAAGAGCAAGCAGAAAAAATCCTTTGTAAAGACTTAAAGCAATTTGAGCAGACGGTAGAGGAATCGGTTACGGTTTCGTTAACGGATTGCCAATTCGCGGCATTGGTCTCGTTTTGCTATAATGTAGGAAAAGCTGCTTTTTGCAAGTCAACATTGTTGAAGAAGCTTAATCAAGGCGATTATGAAGCCGTTCCTGTTGAATTACAAAAATGGAATAAGGTCGGTGGGAAGCCTCTTGCTGGTTTAGCCAACCGTCGAGCAGCAGAAGCGGGATTATGGGTAAAAGGGGCTTATGTTTCTTCGAATTATCAAAGGGTAGAAACGAAAACGGCAACAGGTCTTTTCAAGGTAGAAGCACTTGCCCCGATTATAGGGTCTTGTTCTGGTTTTGGCGGCTTGTTAGCAGGCAATGGACCGGTGCAATGG
>NZ_JBHIMM010000031.1:0-1811 GCF_042194115.1 Bartonella sp. MR90HLJMH | reverse complement strand
TTGGAGCTTGCACGCAATAAAAGAGCTTCTCCAGGACGCCAACTCTCTAACTGATAAGGACCAACACAAGCAGAATGACTTGCCAAATACCGGTTTCCCATATCGCCATCTTGTTCGTTTTTCATGAGTGTCTCACGATCCAGCAAGGCAGCAGTGCGATTAGTGGAAATATTGCTAAGAATGAGCTCTGCAGGATAAGGTTTATCAAATTTCATCACCACCGTTTTGTCGTCCGGTGCTTGAAAAGCCTCATCAACGTTTTGTTCTGTAATCCCATATTCATTAAATGTTGCCGCATTGGACAATTTCAATTTCACAACCCGCTTCATACCCCAAACAAGATCATTGGCATTGGCTAATCTACCATCGTTAAACTTTAAACCATCGCGCAAATGAAAAGTAATCACCGTACTCTGGTCATCACTTAAAACATCCCAACTCTTTGCCAAAGAAGGAACCATTTTAGCTGCATCATCTGTAGCAGAAACGACCAAATTATCACAAATATTGTTAACCACTTCAATTCCATAACGGTCATTGAGTTGTGCAGGGTCAAATGTACTTATTGGATCCAGATTCCAAGCCATTACAAGCGTATCGGTAGGTGTTTTTGCTGAAACTTGTTGCACAAACATCCCCATTGCAAGAACAGCAGAAACAAAAGAACAGCTCTTTTTCAATATTTTTCTTTTCACGTTCATAGACTTTTCCTTTTAACGTTTATTGTATAAATTCCCCATGCAGCAAAACGTGCTTAATAATTAAGTTTAGACGAACTATAGGCTCCTAAAGACCAAGCTTTAAAATCTTCAAGAACAAGCACCTCTTGCCAATGACTCCTCCTGCCTACACTTACAAGCCAAACAAAAACATACAAAGGAAAACACTCTGATATATTCTGATATATAATGAACGCTCACCAACAACAGAGCTTATCCACGATATCATAACGCCTACTATTGAAGACTATAAAACCAATATTTTTTCTCTATCTTGTTCAGCAAGCTTGTCTCTTATTTCTTCCGGCGTTTTGCATACCATCAAAGCACTAGCCCTTTCGGCTCAAGTACCTTAATAACAAAGAGCTTTCATAATAATTTGACGATTTGATAAAACAGGAAAATTCGTTAGTTTGCTAAGTGCAACGACTTTTATTCCTTCTTCAAAAGGAAATTTGATTGTTTTTCATCACTCCCCGTAAAATAACTCCCTCCCAATTGGCATCTCATCATCTTTCAAAGCAAAAGAAAATATGAACACCATAAAAAACTGATACCCCTTGTGTACCCCCCATAACAAAACTTTCTTTCAACATCGCAAAACCTTTGCACCTTTAGCACTACTAAATTCCGCGACATTTGTTACACTTAGTTTTTTATGTTACACTCAGCTTTTTAACAAATAAATTGACCACTTTTCAATTCAGAGAAATTGAAATATTCAATCTTAACATCCACACAAATACACCTCTAATGAGAATGAAAAATCTCTTTAAACGAATGTCTTGAAAAGACATTCAACAATATATCACGCATTACCTATGATCTTCGACGTATTGCAAAGCTTAAAAATTTATACAATACGCCGAATATATCATGACGATGTCCTTTATCTATTGAACACCATTGAAGACACGCTTATTTTTCAATTTTACTATAAAAAATATGCGGTGCACTATTCCAAACCCACTTTTTGATATCCGGTGTCATCGCGACGACGCCATATTTCTGATAGATAAACGCATAAGGTCCTTTTTGCATAAGTTCACGTTGTAAATCAGCATATATTTGCGCCCGTTTTTGCGGATCTTT
>NZ_JBHIMM010000030.1:0-2109 GCF_042194115.1 Bartonella sp. MR90HLJMH | reverse complement strand
ACAACCCTTTAAACTTGATCTCCAAAAAGCAAAGGAACTTTTAACAGAGGCAGGTTATCCGGATGGTTTTGAGGCCAATATTTTTGCAGGGGCATCTCCTTATCCTTTTGCTTTGCCTATTGCTCAGTCTCTCCAAGACAACGCAAAAAAGATTGGGGTACATTTTAAAATTGAACGTTTTGTAGGTACGCAGTTGTTTTCAAAATTTTATGCGCGTGGTTTTGATACGATTTTTTTCGGATGGAATAATGGCTCTGCGGACCCCCATACAATGGCTTCACGTCTTATTTACAATCCTGATAATCGGTTTGAGGCAAAAAATACAGGCTACGCTAGTTGGTGCCATGGGTATTTTGATAAAAGTATGAATCAAAAGGTTAAGGATGCGTTGTTTGAAAAAGATCCCCAAAAACGGGTGCAAATGTATGCTGATTTGCAACGTGAATTTATGCAGAAAGGACCCTATGCTTTTATTTATCAGACATATGTTTCTGTAGCGATGACACCTGATGTCAAAAAATGGGTTTGGAATAGTGCCCCACGTATTTTTTATAGTGCAATTGAAAAATAAGAAGGTATCAGGTTTATAAAATATAAAAAACATGATCATGATATATTTGACGTATTGCAAAGTTCTTAAATGCTTTGCAATACGTTGAAGATTGTGAATAATAGAGGATATATTGCTGAGTGTCTTTTCAAGATTTCTATTTCAAAAGAGATCTTTCATTCTCATTAAAGATGTGTTTTCTTGGATGTTTAAGACTTAATATTTCAACTCCCATGAATTGAAAAGTGGTCAATTCATTTGCTGAAAAAATTAGTACAACAGATGTTGTGGCATTTAGCATTGCTAAAGGAGAAAAGACTTTGCAATATTGAAGAAAAGTTTTGGTGTGGAGGTGAAGAGAAATATCAGTTTTTTATGATGCCTATGTTATGGTTCCTTTTGTTTTGAAAGATAACACTCCGCAATTGGAGGGTATTATTTTATGGGGAGTGATGCAAAAATTCAAATTTTCTCTTGAGAAGGAGGGTAAATAATCAATTTCAGCAAATTACAATTCATTCAAAATCATCAAAATATCAAATTTTTATTGAGGCTCTTGAAGTAACCGGAGGTGGTGTTTTCGCGACACTTTTTAGAAAATCAAAAAAGAAATTTGAAGCAAAAGGTCTGATTGATAAAGCAAAAGGAAACTTTGCCTGATATGTCCCAAATTGTAAGCACTGTGATATCTCCAACAGATGCTGTTATGCCTAATACCTTCGTTTTATATCAGATCGTTTTCTGTTGAGTTTTTAATTTTATTTCGAGGAGGTATGTTTTCTAAGTCTAATCTTATTATTTCTTGCACGTTATTGTTGCATGGAGAACTTATACAATAAATTTTAAAAGGAAAAGTCTATGAACTTGAAAGGAAAAATATTGAAAGGGAGCAGTGCTTTTGTTTCTGCTGTTATTGCACTGGGGATTTTGGTGCAACAAGTTTCAGCAAAAACACCTGCCGATACGCTTGTGATGGCTTGGAATCTTGATTCAATAAGTACATTTGATCCCGCACAAATTAATGACCGTTATGGTAATGAAGTTCTTGTCAATGTTTGTGATAATTTAGTTGAACCAGCTAAAGATAATGCAGCTAAACTTGTTCCCTCTTTGGCGAAGAGTTGGGATGTTTCAAGTGATGATCAGCGTACGGTGATTACTTTTCATTTGCGTGATGGTTTGAAGTTCAATGATGGTCGTCCTGCGAATGCCAATGATCTAATTTGGAGCATGAAGCGGGTTGTTAAATTGAAGATGGCTACTGCGGCGACATTTAATGAATATGGTATCACAGAACAGAATGTTGATGAGGCTTTTCAAGCACCGGACGACAAAACAGTGGTGATGAAATTTGATAAACCTTATCCAGCAGAGCTCATTCTTAGCCATTTTGCCACTAGTCGTACTCTTTCTTTGCTTGATCGTGAGACACTCATGAAACACGAAAAAAATGGTGATATGGGAAACCGGTATTTGGCAAGCCATTCTGCTTGTGTTGGTCCTTATCAGTTAGAGAGTTGGCGTCCTGGAGAAGCTCTTTTATTGCGTGCAAGCTCCAA